>JANXZD010000463.1 GCA_025355705.1 Bacteroidota bacterium
ATTTTCCATACGAAGGATCTTTGCTCACATCAAAATAAACTGAGCCGTTCACTTCGTACGCAAATCCTTTGTCCAACAACTGCTGTGTCATTTCAATTTGTTCAGGAATATGTCCCGTTGCACGGGGAGAAATATCCGGACGCAGAATATTTAATGCATCCATATCTTCAAAATATGCGCGTGTGTACAACTCTACAACCTGCATCGGATGAAGTTTGTCTTGTCGAGCCTGTTTTGCAATTTTATCTTCACCTTCATCTGCATCGTCCGTTAAATGACCAACATCGGTGATGTTTTGAACGTACGTAACTTTAAATCCTAAATATCGCAGATATCGAAAAATAATATCAAATGAGACATAACTTTTTGCATGACCGAGATGTGAAAGCCCATACACCGTTGGACCGCAGACATACATCCGTACAATTCCGTCGGTAATGGGTATGAATTCTTCTTTTTTCCGTGTTAGCGAATTAGTTACTATAAGAGGCATTTTTATTTTATTCCCATTAATTCTTTTGCAGATTTCAGTCCGGCATCTGTCACTTCAGCTCCGCTCATTAATTTAGCTACTTCGCGCACTCGTTCTTCTGTCTCAAGCTTCCGTAATCGCGTTGAAGTTTTTTTGTTCGCTTCAATTTTTTCCACCGCAAAATGTGCATCGGCAAGACCGGCGATTTGCGGCAAATGAGTGATCGCAATGACTTGATGATGTTGCGAAAGTCTCTTCAAACTTAAACCGACCGATTGTCCGATGCGTCCGCTCACGCCGGTATCAATTTCATCAAAGATCAGCAGCGGAGTCTTATCGGAATCGGCAAGAGCCCCTTTTAAAGCAAGCATAATACGTGAAACTTCACCGCCCGAAGCAACCTTTACTAACGGTTTCACATCCTCACCAACATTGGTTGAGATAAAGAATTCTACCTGATCAACCCCTTTTGAAGTTGCTGCGAAGAGTTGATTCCCAATTTTTACCGAAAGTGTTGTACTAGATTTATCAACAGTTGATTGTTGAATGACGGTGACGAATTTTGCTTTTTGAATCCCTAATTCAGCAATGGAAGAAAGGATCGCATGCTCCAATTTCTTAGCTGACTCTTTTCTTTTGTGTGTAAGAAGACTCGCTTTCGTCCCGCATTCAGAACGCAGCGATTCTAATTCCTTCTCCAGTTTTGAAAGTTCAACATCAAAATTCTCAGCAAATTTAAACTCTTCACCGATCTTCTTCCGAAATTCGATCAACAGATCGACCGTGCCACCATATTTTTTCTTCAATAGCGAAAGTGAACCGAGTCGTTCGCGAATCTTTTCTAATCTCTCCGGATTAAATTCAATCCGTGAGGCATAAGTTTGAACTTGCTTCGATAACTCTTCAACAATAACTTCTGCTGAACGCGCTTCACCAATAGATTCGGTAAATGTGCCATCGATCTCCGCCAATTGCTCAACCATCTTCCGAGCTTTTATCAAACTATCGCGTACAGAATGTTCTGCTTCATATAATAACTGATGGATTCCGTTTGTCAGTTCATTCAGTTTTTCCGTGTTCTCCAAGATCTTCAATTCGGATTCCAACTGATCTTCTTCACCTGTTTGCGGATTGACTGTATCGATTTCTTTTATCTGAAATTCGTACAGGGATTTTTTTGCTTTTAGTTCATTCTCTTGATCGTGCAATTCACGTTTCTTTCCCGTCAATTCTGCCAACGAACGGAACAGTGTTTGATACGATGCAGTTTCTTTTTCATAACCGCCAAAATCGTCAAGAAAATCAATATGGGTTTCCGGACGCAGCAGTGATTGATGTTCATGTTGTCCATGAAGATCGACGAGTTCATCTCCAATTTCTTTTAAGAGTGAAACAGAAACCGGTGAATCATTTACAAAACAACGGCTTTGTCCTTTGGTCGTCAACTCTCTTCGTATGATCAACTCCTCTGTGATGTCATTTTCAGTGCCGCGTAAAATATCCGCCACACGCGCAATTCCTTTAATGTAAAAGACTCCTTCGACGATTGCTTTTTCTGCCCCGGTGCGGATCATGTCCGTACTCGCTCGTTCTCCGAGCAATAATCCCAGCGCATCAATAAGAATAGATTTTCCTGCACCGGTTTCACCGGTGATAATAGTCAACCCGGAAGAAAAATCTACGGCGATTTCTTCAATCAGCGCATAATTTTTTATCAGAAGATTCTTTAGCATTGAATGAAGTTACGCGGAAAATTGCAGAGTTTCAATGAAGATTTCTTCTCATTCAGCAATCGTAATTTCCGGTATATCGGCTAACATTCCATAAAAGAATGCCATCCGGAAAAATTCATCAAGAGAAGCTTTGGATAGTTCATCGAATCCGTATGAAAAATGAGAAAGGTAATTTTGGATCAGATCAGAAGAACGGTTTGTTTCGGCAGCGATCTCGTTTGCTATCGATCCAATGGAGTTTCGTCCTGCTTCTATTGAAGAAAGCAGTATTGTCTGTATTTCCTTCAAAAATTTTTCACTTCTGGCAATACAAAATGAATGGACAAACGGTAATTCAGTGATATCCGACCATTCATCGACAATATCGATAAATGGAAATTCACTTTGGAGTGTCAACAGTGTTTCGCCCGTAACGAGCGCACAATCAGCTTTCACCATCATTTCGTCAACAGATCCGAGAACCGGAATAATGGTCGGTTCAGAATCATATTTCTCGCCGAGAATAATACGGGTCAATGCGACATTCGTCGTTGAAACATTGCCAACCGCGAGAGATGTTATTTGTTGAAGGTTTTTTCGTAAGTACAAACGTGCAACGTTGCTATATCCCGACGATGACACTCCTACATTCGGATAGAGGATCATTCCGGAACTGTTCAATGCATAATCGATTGGTAGCGTGAACGCAGCATCCATTTCATTGCTCATGATTGCATCGAAATGTGCGGCCGGGCTTTCAAACAAAAGTTCCGCCGAAGCGGAACCTTTGATTGTTCGATAAAGCGGCTGAGCATACAAATCGCGCAGTCCACCGATACGAATCTTCGAACTCATTGATTCGAGCCGGTTTTTTGACGAATCTGTTTTGCAGCCATCCCACGCAGATAATAAAGTTTGGCACGGCGTGTTTGACCTTGTTTTACTTTTTCAATTTTTGCGATACGGGGTGAGTGCAGCGGGAAAATTCTTTCTACACCAACACCGTCAGAAACCTTGCGAACGGTGAACGTTGCGCCCATGCCTTCACCGCGTCGACCAATGACAATTCCTTGATATTGCTGGATACGTTCTTTTTCACCTTCAACGACACGAACGTGAACATTCAGAACATCACCAACTTT
>JANXZD010000473.1 GCA_025355705.1 Bacteroidota bacterium
GTACAGAATGAAACGAATTTTATCATATGTGGGATTTGGCAGCGATGAAACGGTAACATCGACAGCGAATTATCAGTTGCTTCAAGGGATCATTGGCTTTGGTAACGGAGGAATTTTTGGTGTTGGGATGGGGCAAAGTAAACAACGGGATCTGTTTCTCCCTGAATCGTACGGTGATTTTATTTTTTCCATTGTTGGAGAAGAGTATGGATTGATCGGTACGATAATCTTCATGGGATTATTTTTGATGATCTTGCTGCGCGGATTGAAGATCGCAAAGTATGCGCCGGATGATTTTGGAAAATACCTTGCAATTGGAATCACATCCACCATCGTATTATATGCCGTTGCAAATGCTTTGGTTACACTCGGTCTGGCCCCGACAACCGGCGTCCCGATGCCGTTCGTCAGTTATGGTGGGACGGCAATTATTTTTTCGTCATTTGCTGTTGGGGTGTTGCTGAATATTTCGTCGCAGACCGATCTTCATCCGCGCGAACGGGAATTTATTGAACACCCTGCCGTAGCGATTGAACCAGCGGTCGGGAAAATATATTAAGACTATGATAGTTCTCTTTGCAGGCGGCGGAACAGGCGGACATTTATATCCTGCAATTGCAATTGCAGAAGAGATTGTTAAAAAAGATTCAAAAATAAAAATCGTATTCATAGGAACAAAAAATAAAATTGAAGCACGTGTTGTTCCACAAAAGGGTTTTGAATTCCATACAATTTGGATCAGCGGGTTCAGTAGAAGATTAACAATCAACAATTTATTTTTTCCGTTAAAAGTGATCGTTTCATTGATTCAATCGTTCTTTGTCATTCAAAAAGTGAGACCAAGTATTGTTGTTGGAACAGGTGGATATGTGTGCGGTCCGATTCTGTTTGTCGCATCTGTTCTTGGAATTCCAACGGTCGTTCACGAAAGCAATAGTTATCCCGGCATAACAACGAGAATGCTGGCGGGTCGAGTATCAAAAGTATTTGTCCAATTTGGTGTGACAAAACAATGGCTTTCATCAAAAGCATCCGTTGAGGTTGTCGGGAATCCTACTCGTGAGGAATTATCATTGACAACACGGATCAAGGGAAGTGCATTTTTCAAACTCGATCCGAACAAAAAAACAGTATTCATCTTTGGTGGTAGCCTCGGGGCGGCATCGATTAATAAAGTGATGCCAGAGATAGTAAGTGATGCCGTTGCAAGTGATTATCAAATTATTTGGCAGACAGGCGAAACGGATTGGCGGTCTGCGAACGCAATTCGGCAACATAAAAACATTGTAGTAAAAAAGTATATCGATAGAATGGATTGTGGTTATGCTGCTGCTGATATCGTTGTGAGTCGTTCTGGTGCAACAACTTTAGCAGAGTTGACTAGGATCGGAAAACCGGCAATACTTGTTCCGTATCCGTTTGCCGCGGCGAATCATCAAGTCATGAATGCTGAAACATTGGTTGATGCCGGTGCTGCGTTAATGACTAACGACTCTGATCTACACAATAAACTTCTTTTGTTAGTTCGAGAATTGTTGTTTGATGATTCAAAACAAACAATAATGCAGGAGAAAAGTTTGGAGCTTGGAAAACCAAATGCAGGAAAAGAGATTGCACAAAAAATAATTGCGCTTGCAAAAGTTTAAAAAATAATTGCCATACCACAATGAAAATAAATGAGCGATGTAAAACTGAAACTTTATAATAATAGTGAATCACCGTAGGAAACGGTAGTCTTGATTTTGTTGCATTTATATTCGGGGAGAATCAAATGAAACTTCAAAAAACTACAATTCTATTACTGTTCATGATCTTTGTTTCTGTGGTCTTCGGATTTTTGATCATTCAGACCACCTATGCTAAAAAGAGCTCTCAGAACTACAATCTTCTTGGGACAGTTCAGTCGCTCAAATACGGCGAGATTTCGATGGAAAGATATTATCGAAATGGTAACAATGTTAAAGCGTTTGGATTTTATCAAGATGGGAAGATGAAATCAGAATATTATCTGACGGATAACAGCGGATATTCTTCAAAATATATCAGTTATTTTCCCAACCGACAAATTGAAGCAAAATATCTTCGATGGATCGAACAAGGAACAAAACACTATTTAGAAGAAGAATATTTTGAAGATGGTCGCTTACGCCGCCGGGAAGGAACTAAAGTGAATACTTGGGAATACTACGACGACCATGGAGATCCTACAGTGATTTATCTTCGTGATGGTGATCGAGTGAAAGAAACATCGTATTATGCCCGCTGGAAGAGACAAGAAGAAGCGGATTTTATCAATGACGTACGTGACGGTAATTGGATTCAATGGGATACATCAGGAACGGTGATTCGC
>JANXZD010000487.1 GCA_025355705.1 Bacteroidota bacterium
CGTTGATCATGGGTACGCTTAGTTTTACGAACGACAGAGGAACCACTGAACTCCTTTTTTCTCAGCCGGTATTTCGAGGAGAAGTTTTGCTGGGAAAAATATCAGGTTTGTTCTTTTCGCTTTCGCTCTCGATGATTGTTGGTTTTATCGTTGCCGGAGGAATTATTGTTTATGTTACAGGAATGGAAGGATTGATACAATATGGATTATTTGTTTTGCTATCATTGATGCTTGCATTGGTATTCCTTGTTGTAGCCGTAATGATTGCCACTGCAAATAAAAGGAAATCACGATCTTTTGGTATTTCATTGTTTGCATGGTTCTTCTTTGTATTGTTTTATGATTTGATCGTCCTCGGAGTTTCACTGTTATTCAAAGGGCAAACTGCAAATACTATTCTCTTTCTCTCACTCTTTGGAAATCCGGTCGATATGGCGCGCGTTGCTGCATTAATCATTCTTGATAATGCGTCAATCTTTGGAGCTGCCGGTGCAGCGTTGCTTCGTTTTCTTGGCGGGAGTGGAATGAGCGTTGCATTGCTTATTGGATCGTTGTTCGTATGGATCGGCATTCCGATAGTTATATCTCATCGGTTGTTGAACAAACAAGATATCTAATGTAGATTAATAATCTGAAATTATTTTAGAATGCCACTTTAAACGGTGGCATTTTTGTTTTTGTAATCGTAAAATCGTAAATCGTAATTTTCTCAATTCCTTAGGAAAAATCATGAAAATAGGAATTACGATTTATTTAGCTTTCCTGATGCATTTCATTCGGAACAAAGAATTTGAAAATAGCCGATTTTGAGGCATATATGATTTAACCTATCTGAACATAGATAACGAATCGTAAAATCGTAAATCGTAAAAAATAGTTTGCCTCAGAATACGATGTCCCTTAAAAATATTAAAGGGAAAATCATACAACCTCATATTCGAAATATATGAGAACTCCGTTCTCATCCAGTCTCAAATTTCTAGACCTATTTTCCTAAAATACACGGTAATAATCACGTCTCTTTAACAATCTCATTTTACCTATAAACCAAGGACTTCACATGTTGTGATTTCTTTGCGTGCTTTAAATATGCAGAACTATTAAAATGAACATAAGGATTCAAATAATGATCAAATCCAACCCAAGACCCTTCAACAGACCAATTGACAACGGCATTACAGCGATGCTTCAACGATTACAAAGATTTCTCTTTCAAAAAAATCTTTCTTCCCAAAAATGTGATCATTAAACAATATTCGTAAGGTCGTAATTCGTAATTGTTCGTTTTCATAAGCAAACTTCGAAAAAACCGTCTTACGATTTATTTTTAGCTTCTTTGAAGTTACCCATCCCTAAAAAATTTCAGATTATTTTGAATTTTTACAGCAAAACTGTCTGACTAGAGATTTGGCATCGCAAAATCGTAAATCGTAATAAATAGTTTGCCAAAAATGAAGATTCCTCTTGTACTTAATCTGAGAAAATCCTATAATTAAAAGTCGGAAGGAAATCTCACCGATAGCACCAACCCTAAAGAGCGGTTCCATTCAGAGCCGCGACCAACTACGCTTGACCAAATTTACTTACAAGCTAAAAGGAGATACAATGATTCTATAATTAAAATTCTTATAACGATATGACAAAAGCAAAACCTCAATCTCAACTAGACTTATTTACTGGTCTATCCAAAACCGCACTTGCTGCTTGCATCAATCACCTAAACTCAGAAATCCTTGCCGGCAATACCCAAATCTGGAAAGTTGCAAACTTTGCGTACAAGACCTATAGCAAAGCCTGCTCACTAGAGCAATATGCACTCGGAGTAAGGATCAAAAAAATCAACCGCTTAGAATTTCAATCAATGGTCGATCCCGTTGCTCAGAGTATTTGGGCGTACGGTGATAAGAACCACGCACATCTGTTTTCAAACTGATAAACGGTATCCAACCGTTAAAAATCACCCAAATGCTCGAGCCATAATAATATTGAGCGGGCCGATTCAAATTGGAATTAAACAAAAACTGTCAAAATGAATAACAATAATGAAACAGAACTCGATCACATAATGGACCAAATAGAAAATTCAATTAATTTGTGCCTCGAACATTGCAATGCCAAAATTACAGAGAAAACAAAAGATCCTTTCTCAATTGTCATGAACGAATACGATCTCTATAGATCGATGACAAAAGTTGAAGAACTCTATTATTCTAATGTTGAAGGATATGAAGACGCACCGTTCACTCCTCTCAAATTCAACCAATTTTACCGTATGCTCAACCGTTCGGTAAAGGATATTCTGAAGTGCAAACAACCTGAGGAATCAATTTATGAACTATGAAACCAACGACATCTATTTAGCAGGATTCCTTCAGGCATCCGGATTAAATTTGGACTCCAATTACAAAGACGGAACCAAGACAGTATTCTGCTACAAACCAACAGACAAGCTGCAACATCTTGTGGAAAGCTATTATAATATGTCCGCAAAAATTAACCCGCTACACTACGGTAGCGCACTTAAGATATTAAAGAACATCGTTTATCAGAAAAACAATAACTATAACTATGAAAACCAATTCAATCACCAATCAGGAAAGGTTCGTTGAAACTCCTGCAACACAGATAGATAGCAACATAAAATTATTACAATCACCACCCAGTATGACTGAGACCGCATTGAAGTATGTTAAAAGCGGATTATCTGTTATACCAACAAACAAGAACAAAAGACCTGCGCTCCAATCCTGGACACCATTCCAACATAACCGTGCAGATTTAATTGAACTATCCAAATGGTGGATCGCTAGCGATCATTCGATTGCAACCATCTGCGGAAAAGTATCAGGCAATTTAGAACTGATCGATTTTGATGAAAAATATAATATCAGCAGTTCGTCATTGTTTGAACAGTGGCGAATGCTCGTTGACCTTCAACGTCCTGGGCTTGTCGGCAGACTGGTCACTCAGACGACGATCAACAAAGGGTATCATATCATATATCGTTGCACAGAGATCGAAGGGAACCAGAAACTTGCCGAAAGAACTGCAACAGAAGAAGAACTTAAGAAGGAACCAAAAGTAAAAGCGCTGACCCTCATCGAAACAAGGGGAGAAGGAGGTTATTTCTTATGTTATCCATCAACAGGATATTCTATTTGCAACGGTGATTTGTTAGCCATTCCTGAAATAACTCCGGATGAACGGAATATCTTAATGGACTGCGCCCGTTCGCTAAATGAGCTCATCCCTGCCAAATCGATTGTTGGCGTCAAGGAATATAATCCCAACAGTAATCGTCCTGGTGATGTCTACAACAAACGAGGCGATCATCGGCCAATCTTGGAAAAACGCGGATGGAAGTTTGGTATGGAAACCGATGTAAAAGAATATTGGCAGAGACCGGGGAAGACAGATGGTATTAGCGCAACATTCAATAAGCAGATGGGGTTGTTCTATGTATGGACATCCAATGGCTCACCATTAGAACCGAAGAAGGCGTACAGTAAATATTCATTGTATGCCAACTTGGAAACCGATGGCGATTATAAAGAAGCGTCAAAAAAATTAGCTGCAGAAGGATATGGAGAATTCACTAGCAGTGATGACGGGATATTGATACAGAAAGTGGAAAATTATCTCACGGCCAGTTATTCCTTCCAAAGAAATATTGTTACCTCAAGAATAGAGGTCTCTAAACTGAACGAAAATGTATTCCACGAATTACGGGACATTGAGTTGAACTCAATTCACCGAGAATTGTTGAAACAACAATTACCGATTGGTATTGATTCTCTTGACCGGCTGCTCCGTTCAAATTATGTAGAAGAGTTCGACCCATTCGTTTCGTACTTCGAGAAATTGTCCGCGTGGGATGGAATAACAGATCATATTGGTGAATTGGCTAAGTCAGTAACATTGGTTGATGTATCTAACGCAAAAGAGTTTAGAAACAATCTTGAGCGATGGTTCATTGGGTTGGTAGCAAGCGCGGTAGAACCAACAGCAGTGAATCAGACCGCAATAATATTTGTAGGGTCTCAAGGAATTGGAAAAAGTAGATGGTTAAGTAGATTAGTTCCGAAAGAATTATTTCGATATCAATACGTCGGTAATTTAGATCCCAATAATAAGGATACGATGGTATATCTTTCAGAATGTCTTTTGATCAATCTTGACGAACTCGAAACCCTGCGCAAAGCAGAGATTGGGGCTTTGAAATCTATTATGACGCAGCAATCGATAAAGATACGTAGACCGTACGATAGGCTGCCGGAGAACTTAGTGCGGAGAGCATCGTTTGTTGGTTCAATTAATCAGACGGAGTTTTTGAATGACCCGACTGGATCACGAAGGTTCTTGACCTTTGAGGTTCAGTCGTTTGACTTCAACGGAATACCGGATATGGACAAGGTGATGACGCAGGCATATACATTGTTTAAGAATGGTGAACAGTGGTGGTTTGATGAAGCTGAGATTACTATCATCAACGAAAGGAATAAAACATTTACTATCCGTGGACACGAGGAGGAACTTTTGTTGGATGTATTTCCGAAACCTGCAGAAGGCACAGAGAAAGTCTTTTTGACATCGACAGCGATTGCTGAACGCATACACATTGTTAGAAATGATTTCCGCGTTGATAAGGCTAGTGTCCGAGATCTTGGATATGCGTTAGTAAAGAACGGGTATGTATTCAAAAAACCAAACAACGTAAAGAAGTACGCGGTAGGTTAGTGTGGTTAGCCTGGTGTTAGGGTGAGAATTTCACCCTAACACTTTTTGATTCATTGTTATCAGTACTATTATTATGATGTTAGAGTGGTTAGAGTGAATATCTATAAAAGAATAGATGGGATATATACGGTGGACGGCAGGAGAGAGACGGGATCGGTGCGGAGACCAACGCTTCCAACCCATCACTTGCGACAACGCAAACTTCCACACCAACTCTTGGGAATCCACTCTCACCCACACCCACCCTAACACCCCCCAAAAGGATGTCAGTGGTCAAAAAATCGAAAGGACAAAAAATGAAGAAAATAATCAATGAGCCAAATTTAAAAAAACTGTTCAAAGGCACTAAAACAAAAAAGAGCAATGCACAAGATATCAATCTTCAAGGAGGTTGTTTGTTGGATAAACCGGGACCATATACAGAGTTGAACCTGGAAAAAGAAAGAAAACGAGATCAAATTGATATTGTAAATCCACTTTTATCATGAAAAATATCTGATCAATCCCCCTTTTTATCTATAAAAATGGTACGAAAATGATGAAAAATTGATATCGCGAGATACATATTGCGGTAAAAAACAGTAGATATTTATAGCAAAATGCTTGTTGGAATTTCACCAATTGGCAACGAGGATATCAAGGGGGTTTCCGACCTGGTAAAGTGAATTAGAAAAACACCCCCCAAAAGTCCTGGTGTTCGCAGGAACATCAAAAATCATCAATGATGACGGTACGTTATTTAAAAGTATAACCCGGACATTTAGATTGTGTTTTTGTGTGGTTCAGATAAACAAAGAGGATATCTTAATGATGTTGAGGCATAAAAAAATATGCTAACCAATTTGAAACCGCTGGTGTAGCAGGATAAGTAACGAAGTTATCGTCTAGACTGCTCTTTTTTGCGTATATTCATAAAAGTCGGTATATTATTTTCAGGAAGGATTTTCAGACTTATGATCCCGCGAATTTACATCGATACTTCAGTGATTGGAGGATACTTTGATCCGGAATTCGAAGAATTTACGAAGCCTTTTTTTCAAAGAGTTTTGGACGATGAATTAAGGCTCATTTATTCAAGTATTACAGAAGAAGAATTATCGAATGCTCCTGAACATGTGAAACAATTTATGCGCGATTTACCGGAAGACTCCATTGAGTATGTTGAAGTTTCCGACGAGTCGACAGAATTGGCGATGGCTTATCTCAAGGAAGGTGTTGTTGGTAAATCTAGTTTTGCAGATTGCATGCACATTTCATTGGCATCGATACATCGGGCAGATTTGCTCGTGAGTTGGAATTTTAAACACATCGTAAATGTAAATCGAATACGCGGCTACAACGCCGTAAATTATAAACTTGGTTATCCGATCATCGATATTCGGTCTCCGAGGGAGGTTGGAAAATATGAAGAAGATTGATTCATCAGATGAAAAGGCATTGGATGCAGTCCGATTTATGCGCCAAGCGCGCGATAAGATCAGCAGAGATATAGCGAATCTTTCGAAAGAACAAATTGTAGAATACTTTAAAAAAAATATTCCTAAAGAACGGATTATTCCGAAGCATACTTCGGTAACAGTATAACTTAAAACACAAGCCCCGCCATTAAGACGGGGCTTCCAATCTCAAACAACAATACCCCACCGATCCCAATAACCCTTGAACTCAGAAAGAGGAACGGCACACTTTAAACTCCCAACGCCATCCTCAGAAGCATCAAGACTCGAATTCATAACAAAGATATGAGTAGTGGAATATCCATAGACAACAGCATAATGCTCGTCTGAACAAATACTGATTAGTACGGGCGACCCATTATTGATTGCATCCTTCAGATCTCGAATTGTCATCTTTGTTTTCGTCGTTACCTTTAATCCATATTTCTTGAATACCCATTTGATATCAGACGGGAAGTTCCATCATCATCAGTGCCAAGTTGTCGTTCGACAGATCCGTGAGTGCATCGTTTCTTGAAATATTCTAAAATTATATACGTAATGCGACTGCCGCACGTAAATGAATTCATTTGAATACTTCTGGAAAAGTTGGGAGTATTACCGCATCGGGATGAAGTCGTTCCTCGGATATTGCAAGAGCAGTGAAAATATAATCGAGTTTGTTCATGTCGGACCCTTTTTCTTTTTGGCGATTATAGTTCGAATGATTTTTATAACCACTTCGCTGATGTCGAGTATCCTTTTAATTTTGAGTTTCATTTTTTACCCCTTCTGCAAATAATTACAACTATTTTGACGATCACATTTATTATTTGACCCATACTTCTTCTCTCGATTAAGTAATTAGTGTTATTGTTTTCATATCAAAGATCAGTTCGCGTTTTAAGATCTCACCCCCAACAAACTTCTTCACTTGATTTGCTAGCAGAGAAGCGATAGAGAGAACCGTATACATTATCGACTTCGCGGTACAGCGTTCTTGCAATGCCTCAGATGAAGGATACAGGTTCTCTTCATACATCCGACATTGATAGATATCAATTGGATTGATGGAATAGACCCGCATAACTTCAGCACCCATTCGTGAATCGATGAACAGTTTCACATTCATATTATTCTTCACGAACTTCCAGATCTGAATGCGAACATCCATCGAATCGACACAGACAATAACGATACCAGATAGTCTTTGACCGTGATACTTCTCGTTCTTTGCAATGATTGTGATCCCTTCAAAGTCCTGTATAATAGAGCATAAAGCTTCGACCTTCGGTTTGCC
>JANXZD010000504.1 GCA_025355705.1 Bacteroidota bacterium
CGCAAAGTTGCTAAGCTGCAAAAAATATGTTAAAACAATAGAAACAACGTGAATATTTAAATAATAAATTTGAACAGTAACCATCATAGACGAACAAAGTAATTAGTAGTTACTTTGCGTCTTTGCGTGAGACACAATTATGTTAAACAAAACAATTGCAATTATCGGCGCAGGAAATATGGGAACCGCTCTCATTCGTGGAATTCTGAATGCGAAGCTGACCAGTGCAAAGAAGATCACTGCAAGCGGAACACGAATTGAAAAGCTGGAGAAACTTGCTACTGAATATGGAATTAACATTACCGTAGACAACAAAGAAGCAGCAAAACATGCCGATATCGTTATCCTCTGTATCAAAACATCGGTAATTCGCAAAGTTCTGGATGAGATGCATAAGGTTCTTCATAAGAATCAATTCGTCATCTCGATTGCTGCTGGCGTTACAACCGCATCAATGGAAAAGATCATTGGAAGAAATATTCCTGTTGCGCGATGTATGCCGAATATTGCATCCACCGTGGGACTTGGTTCAACTGCGATCTCGTTTGGGAAACATGTTCATGCAACCCATCACGATATTGCCATTAAAATATTTGAAGCGGTCGGTGAAGTGGTGACGGTCGGTGAACAGCATCTTGATGCAGTGACAGGATTGAGCGGAAGCGGTCCAGCATATATCTATATGGTGATCGAAGCGTTGATTGACGGCGGTGTGAAGATGGGATTGCCCCGCGATATTTCTACGAAACTTGCTGTGCAAACAGTGCTTGGTTCTGCAACATTGGTAAAGCAATCGAATGTTCATCCTGCAATCTTACGAGATCAGGTAACAACCCCGGGCGGAACAACGATCAATGCAATACACGAATTAGAATCACACGGACTTCGTTCAATGCTGATCGATGCGGTTGCAACTGCAACAATACGATCCAGAGAGCTTTCTGAATTAATTAACAAGTGAAAACATAATAATTGTCATTTCTCGTTCTAAAGGACAAAATTCGAAATGACAAGAACAAATTCGTAAAATGAAAAAAACAATCACTGTAATTCCCGGCGACGGCATCGGAACAGAAGTTGTTGCCGGTGCCCTCCAGATTTTGGATGTCATTGCAAAAAGATTCGATCACACGTTTGAATATAAGAATGCTTTAGCCGGAGGAGCCGCACTTGATACGACCGGAATTCCACTTCCCGAAGAGACATTGAAATTGGCAAAATTGAGTGATGCAGTTTTGCTCGGAGCCGTTGGCGGGCCAAAATGGGATTCAAATCCGCAGCATTTAAAACCGGAACGAGCGCTTCTCGGACTCCGTAAAGAATTAGGGCTCTACGCAAATATCCGTCCTGCAAAGATCTATTCTGCGCTTGTCGATGCCTCGGCATTGAAAAAAGAAGTTGTTGAAGGTGTTGATATTATTGTCGTGCGTGAATTGACTGGTGGATTATATTTTGGAAAACCAAGCGGTTTTGAACAACGAAATGGCGAAGAGGTCGGCTTCAACACGATGATCTACTCTGAATCTGAAGTACGGAGAATTGCAGAGTCCGCTTTTGAAATTGCGCGAAAGCGTTCGAAAAAATTATGTTCAGTAGATAAAGCAAATGTGCTTGAAACATCGCAGTTGTGGCGTAAAGTGGTTTTGGAAGTTGCAAAAAAATATCCTGATGTCGAACTTTCCCATATGTATGTAGATAATTGTTCGATGCAGTTGATCCGAAATCCTAAACAGTTTGATGTGATCGTTACGGAAAATTTGTTCGGTGATATTTTGAGCGATGAAGCAGCAATGCTTACCGGTTCGATCGGGATGCTTGCTTCTGCAAGTCTTGGCGGAACGGTTGCGATGTATGAACCGGTTCACGGCAGCGCTCCGGATATTGCTGGACAGAACAAAGCAAATCCGATTGCGACGATCGCATCAGTTGCAATGATGTTGAAATATTCGTTCAATCTCAGTTTAGAAGCGGATGCAATAGAAAATTCCATCCAGAGAGTGCTGAGCAAAGGTTTCCGAACTGGAGATATTTATACCGAAGGAATGACACTGCTTGGGACGAAAGAAATGACGAAAAAGATCGTTGAAAATTTGTAATCACTTAGACACAAAGAGCGTTAAGAATGTTAACTATGAAATTTGGCGGAACATCGGTCGGCGATGTTCCAAGACTGCAAGAAGTTGTTGCGATCGTAAAACAATTTTTGAATAAACAGTCCGTTGTTGTTGCTTCTGCAATGAGCGGCGTGACGAATATTTTGCTTGATACTGCACAGCGGGCGTTAGAACGGAAAACGGGTGAAGTGAACAATGCGGTTGCTGTATTGCGAGATAAACATTTGCTCATTGCAAATACTCTCATCTTAGATTATCAACGAAGAGCCGCTCTTATAAAAGAGCAGCAAGATTCAATCGATGAGCTGACCAATTTGTACCACGGAGTTAGTTTACTCCGAGAACTCAGCCCGCGATCATTGGATGCGATCGCATCGTTTGGAGAAATTCTATCGTGCAGACAGATCGCCGCTATTTTGCAAGAAAATGGGATCAATGCACAGTTTGTTGATGCCAGAACGATCGTGCGCACAGACGATAATTTTGGTGAAGCGGCTATAGATTTTGAATACTCCAATGCCATGATCAACAGAACAATCTCACCGTTGGTGCAAAATGGTTTTGTTCCCGTTGTAACCGGATTTATTGCGTCGACGGAAGATGGAATAACGACAACGATCGGCCGCAGCGGTTCTGATTATACCGGATCGGTCATTGGTTCTGCAGTGAACAGTGAAGAGATCTGGATATGGACCGATGTTGACGGAGTAATGACTGCTGATCCGCGGTTTGTGAAAGGGGCGAAAGTCCTTTCGGAAATTTCATACCGTGAAGCTGCAGAGATGAGTTATTTTGGTGCAAAGGTTATCCATCCTAAGACAATGGTTCCTGCGATTGAAAAGAAAATTCCGATCAGGATAAAAAATACATTCAATCCAACGCATCCCGGTACGCTCATTTCAGCAAAACCAAAATCTGTTGCGAGTGCGGCAAAGACAGTAACGTCAATCGATAATCTTGCGATCATTTCCATTGAAGGAAACGGAATGATCGGCGTTCCCGGTGTTTCGGGAAGAATATTTTCTGCATTGGCACGCGCGCAGGTGAACGTAATGATGATCTCTCAGGCATCATCAGAACATAACGTCTGCTTCATTGTTCCGCAAAAAGATTGTCAGGTCGGAGCCAAGACGTTGCGTGAAGAATTCAGTGTTGATATTGCGAAGAAGATCATCGACGATGTGTTGATAAAAGAACCGGTATCGATCGTTGCCGTTGTTGGTGAAGGAATGATCGGCTCGAAAGGGATTGCGGGGAAAACATTTGACGCGGTTGCAAAAGCAGATGTGAATATAATCGCCATCGCGCAAGGTTCGTCAGAGTTGAATATCTCGTTTGTTGTGGAACAGCCGGATGCAAAAAAAACAGTACAGGCGGTTCACGATGCATTTTATATTAATTAATGACACAACAAACTTCAAAATATCAAAACATCAGTTGTTCATATTATGATCAATTGGAAGCGTATGCAACCAAGCAGACGCAATGTTTGGTAATATTTCGCGATGATGATTTGGAAAAAACTACTGAAGGAATTATCGTTGATGTATTTGCTAAAGAAGGTGCTGAATATTTAAAACTCAATAATGGAATCGTTATCCGATTGGATCAATTGATCTCGATCAATGGAATTACGCTCAGTAACGTATGTTAATATGAAATCAATCTTAAAAAGCATCGGCTCGGGTAAAGAATATCCCTTGAATGAAATTCGATTCACTGCCGATAACGGTGAGCTGCTGGATGTCATTCATGATTTTGATGCGATTAAAAAACAATCTCCAATTTCAAGAGAATATTTTTCTTCAAAACGATCAACTGTCAACGGGCAGCCGAGCGGCGGCGTGTGGCATTTTCGTGAACTGGTGATGCCCGATCTTCCTGAATCAGAGATCATCTCGAAACAGGAAGGGAACACACGACTCTACCGAAGCAAAAAGATCTCTGCATGGCTTGGATTGAACAAAGAGAAATTCTTTTTGAAGCATGAAGGTGAAAATCCAACCGGATCATTCAAAGATCGTGGAATGACCGTCGCCATCACAATGGCAAAACATTTGAAACAGCGTGCGGTGACGTGCGCTTCTACAGGAAATACTTCAGCATCACTTGCTGCGTATGCCTCTGAAGCAGAATTACCCGGAATTGTTCTCATTCCGAAGGGAAACGTGGCTGTTGGCAAAATATCCCAGGCATTGGCCTATGGGACCAAAACGCTTGTTGTAAACGGTGATTTTGACGATTGTATGCGTTTAATACGCGAGGCACAGGAAAAGCTCTCGGCATACCCGCTCAATTCCATCAATCCATTCCGGCTTGAGGGTCAAAAGACGATCATGTGGGAAATTTTGATGCAATTGAACTGGAAGATTCCGGATTGGATCGTTTTTCCGGGTGGAAATCTTGGGAATACAAGCGCATTTGGAAAAGCATTGTACGAAGCGAAAGAACTTGGATTGATCGAAAGACTGCCGCGGTTTGCGGTTATTCAGGCAGAAGGTGCCAGTCCATTCTATAAAGCGTATAAGAAAAACTTTTCAGAACTCATTCCGGAAAAAGCTGATACGATTGCAACCGCAAT
>JANXZD010000537.1 GCA_025355705.1 Bacteroidota bacterium
GCGATTCCATTATTAAGCAATTGAGAACGAATCGAACGATCAAGATAACCGGAAGAGATAATGACTTTCACATGAGGATTGATTTTTTTTAATTCTTCAAACATTTCTTCGCCGTTCATGGTTGGCATTCCAAGATCGGAAATCACCAGATCGATCGTCCTCGATTGTTGTCGATATAGCTCTACTGCAGCAAATCCATCGGCAGCAGTGATAACGATACATCCGAACTCTTCAAGAAATTCTGTCATAATTTCTCGCAACATCAATTCGTCATCAGCCACAAGAATTTTTTTCCCATTCAACGAACTGAAGACGCGACTGGAAGATTGTTCTGGTACACCTTTCGTGACCGCAGGGAAATATAATGTAAAGGTTGTCCCAATGTCCTTTTGTGAAGTAACATCAATAAATCCATTATGACTTCGAACGATTCCATCCACGATCGATAATCCTAGACCGGTTCCTTTCCCTTTTTCTTTTGTTGTAAAGAACGGATCAAATATCTTTTGAAGGATGTCTTCATCAATTCCGGGACCGGTATCACTTACCGAAAGACTTACATAATTTCCGGCAGGAACATTTGGATATTTTTCTGCCAATACTGTCGAATGGACAGTACGTTCAGAGATCCTCAGCGTTCCATGATCACCCATGGCATCCTTTGCATTAATGCAAAGATTTATGATCACCTGATGAATATGTCCCATATCGCAATTGATAAAACCATTTTCACCCTCGCTTGATGTGAGAACAGTAATGGTTTTAGGAATAAAATGTTGCAGCATTGATTTCAATTCTTCAATGATGTGCGATAATGAGATCGGCTGTAATTTCAACTCTGAGTTGTGAGAGAATAATAACATTTGTTTTGAGATTGAGCCGCCACGATGCGCTACCTCAATAATGCTTTCAATGTATTTCTTAGACTTTGGGTCGTTGGTGAGGTTTTTCTTCAGTAGTTCGGCATTGCCAAGAATCATTGCTAATAAATTATTAAAATCATGCGCAATACCTCCGGCCAATGTGCCTAAGCTTTCTAATTTTTGTGATTGGATCAATTGACGCTGTACGATCTTTTGTTCGGTAATATCTTCAACAATCGCAATAATGCTGTCAACCGCTTTTCCTTTAGTGATGACCGGCCGAGTGATAAGACGGATCGTGAATTCATTTCCAGTGCTTGGTGTAGTAAAATCCCCTTCAAAAAATCCCGAAGTACCGTTCAATGAATCAAGAATAGTTTTAGTCATTTGAGGATGATGGATCTGTTCTTGGATCGAGATGTTGGATCCCTGGTCCCACGAAATGCCAAAGATCTCCATTGCAATTTTATTTGCATTCAATATTTTGCCGTCTCGATCGATATGTGCAATGCCAAGAGGAGATTGTGTGAACAGAAGCCGATATCGTTCCTCACTTTCCAACAATGCTTCTTCTGCCAGTTTTTGTTCCGTTACGTTCCGCGATACTCCCACTAAACCTAAGATATCTTTGTTGTGGTTACGCAGTACAGATGCTGAGAGAAAACTTGTAAATATCTCACCATTTTTTTTACGATTAAGAATTTCCCTTCTCACATTTCCGGTTTCTAATGTCGTTTGGTTAAGATGTTTTCCTTCGTCTGCATCGGCATACAGTATTCCGATATTTTTACCCACAACTTCTTCCTGCGTATAGCCGAATGTTTTTTGTGCGGATTCGTTGAACTCAACTATCTTTCGTTCATTGTCAACAGTAATAATCATATCCAGCGAACAATTGATGATACTGCGTGCATATTGTTCCGATGTACGCAAGGCGGCCTCGGTACGATTGTGTTCACTAATTTCGTTTTGAAGTTTTCGGTTGATCCTTTCCAATTCGTCTGTGTGTTGCTGCAATAACAGGTGGGATTTACGAAGCTCATCTTCACTCTGTTTTAACCGTTCCAATGCCCGCACCCGTGAGATCAATTCCTGATTGGTCACCGGAAAAATAACATACCCATCGGCACCGGAATCCAGCCCACGTGATTGATTGAGACTCTCTATTTCTATGCTCGAGACTAACAGTATAAGAATATGTTGTGTCTCCGGATCGGACTTTAACTGATGACATACTTCTAAACCGTTAATATCAGGAAGAACCACATCAAGAAGAATAATATCAGGATCGAGTTCTTTTGCTAAACGTATGCAGTCAGTGCCATTGATCGCTTCGATCACTTCATATCCACTCTTTTTTAAGATCATGGAATGGATCAGCAGACGATCTTCAGAATCATCTACGAGCAACACTCTTGTTACTTTTGTTTCCATCCGATCCATTAGGTTTAGAGAATATGAAAAAAATTTATTGGTGAAAGTAAGAAACCTAAAAGCCCCGGTTGTTCGGTGGTCAAGCGACTATTATTGAATAAATTTCAGCGACACGACGATTGTAACCGATATCAATGTTGTAATCCCGCCGCGAATCGAACGCGGAACCTACAGCTTAGAAGGCTGTTGCTCTATCCAGTTGAGCTACGGGATCAGGTAGTTTCGTTACAAATATAAAAAAAGTTGATAGTCTTTCCAATGAAAGTAGGTGCAAAAAATGCAGAATTTTGCTCTTTAATGAACTAATTGCATGAGAATTTTTCGGGCACGCACGTAACACCATCGGCAAAATGTCCTGCAAAAGAATGACCACTGCCCCATATTTATTGGTTTGTTGTAATATTCTGTCGCGGAGACCGTAATTCCTACACATCGGTAATACCAACAGGATTACTCCTAAAATAATTAATAATAGCCGGTGCCGATCCACCGAATATTTCCTTAAAATTTCTAACACCATAACAACGACGACGGTAATATTGTTGTGCCATCATAGTTTGCTGAATGGTTATCGTCGGCCAGATAATCCATTTTTTTGGTGTATTTTGGAATGATAATAGTTAAATTGCAAACGATTAAATTCATTCCTCAATTTGCTTTCGTTCATAAATTACTTTACTTTAGTCCAATGTTTGTAACATCGGTAACGAAGGAGGATTCGAGAAGCCATCACTGAGTATTCTCGATTAAGAGGAGGGAGAAGTTACAACATCATTTTATCATTAAAATATTACATTGATGACTTCTCAAAAAGATGAAAATGAAATGAAACGGGTTCTTGTTGTTGAAGACAACAAGGATATTGCATTGTTGGTACAAAAACGCCTTTCAAAGCAATTCAATGTTGATGTTGCCGTGAATGGAGAGGATGCCTCCAATGTGATCAATGCGAATCCATACGATCTGATCGTATTGGATCTTTCGCTTCCAAAAAAATCCGGCTTTGATGTGTTAAAGGATATGCGAAAAAAATCATCCTATCCTCCAGTGTTGATCCTCTCCGGAATGAATGCCGTAGAAGATAAGGTAAAAGGATTAAAACTTGGCGCGGATGATTATCTTGCTAAGCCATTCGATGTAAAAGAACTTGTTGCACGCATTGATGCGTTATTACGCCGCGTTCCATCGCCTCAGGAGATCGTAAAAATTTCTGCCGCTGATCTTGAAATGGATCTTGTTACTCGTAAAGTAGTTCGCGCCGGCAGTGAAGTGGTGCTAAGTCCGCGTGAATTCTCACTGTTGGAATATTTGATCCGCAACAAGAATAAGATCGTTACACGAAAACAGATCGCCGAAGATGTGTGGGGGCATAAGTTCGATGCCGGTACAAATTTTGTCGATGTCTATATCAATTATCTTCGAAAATCTGTTGATAAGGATTTCCCCGTAAAATTAATTACGACAGTGTACGGACAAGGTTTTGTGTTGAAGGATGAATAGTTATAGCTAACGAAGTGTCTATAATAACTCCTGCCGTTCACAAAAATATCTTCCGTTGGTATTCATCTCATCAGCGTAGTTTTCCTTGGAGAACTACACGCAACCCGTACCGCATTCTGCTTTCAGAGATCATGGCCCAGCAAACGCAGGTGAGCAGAGTTGTTCTATACTATCGGCAGTGGCTCAAAAAATTCCCTTCGTTTTCTGTCTTGGCAAATGCCGCTCCCTCTGATGTGTTGCGCGAATGGTCCGGACTTGGATATAACAATCGTGCTCTTCGATTTCATCAATTAGCACAGCTCGTTTCATCACAGTTTCACTCCCGTCTTCCGCAAACACCGGATGAATTGCAACAATTTCCCGGCATCGGTAAATATACCGCTCACGCCGTTGCATGTTTTGCATTCAATGCGCATGTCCCCGTTGTTGATGTGAATATTCGGAGAATCCTGACCCGGCATTCAAAAAAAATATCGTCTGTATCGGAAATGCTGAGTGATGTTGATGCTTGGAAATTTGCAGAACAAGCATTGCCCAAGAGAAATGCCTATGACTGGAATCAGGCATTAATGGATCTTGGCGGAATGATCTGCACGGCGAGAAATCCCAATTGTGCAGAATGTCCGGTCAATTCCACATGTGCATCTGCATTTAGCAAAACGTTTCTGCAGCGATCTGTTGTAAAAAAGAGACAAGAGCCGTCGTGGAAAGGAATTCCTCGAAGGATCTATCGCGGCAAAGTTCTGAAATTACTTCATTTCCATTCTCTTTCTGCTGAGGCCATTGCCGGATTGTTGTGGAGCACGTACGGTTCAAAAGATATTGCGTGGCTTTCTGATGTACTGGATACCATGGTGAGAAATGGATTGTTAACAATGGTCAAGAAAAAATATTCCATTGTACTATGAAACATTATCGGCATCTTGAAGAACTGCAATCCGGATTCATAGTAAAACGCAAAGCGATCCTTCGTCGATTACAGGAATATCGTGAAGTTCCTGAAAATAAATATTTTTATGAACTGCTCTATTGTTTGATGACACCGCAGTCAAGTGCGGTGAATGCAGCAAAGGCGCAAAAGAATTTTGAACTCCACAACTTCCAATTCGCAACCATTGATCCTGAACCGCTGCTGTATCAAAAGGACTATTACATTCGTTTCCACAAATCAAAAGCACAATGGATTTTGGAGATGAAAACCAACTATCCAGCGATCTTTTCCATGACCATTGCTGCACTTTCGGCAGCAGAAAAACGAGAATGGTTTGTAAAGAATGTGCGGGGATTGAGCTACAAAGAGGCGACACATTTTTTACGGAATATTGGAATGAATGATGGATTGACGATATTAGACAGACATATTTTGAAGAATCTTCTCTATTATAAAGTCATACCTTCGATACCGAAAGCGTTGACGAAAAAGAATTATCTGATAATAGAAAAGAAATTTCAGCAGTTTGCCGAGGACATTGCAATTTCGGTTGATGAACTCGATCTGCTCTTTTGGAGCAATGAGGCAGGAGAAATTTTGAAATAGAAGATAATTCGACGTACATTAAGAGAAAAACTATGGCACAACAAAATTCATTCGATATTGTCTCCGAAGTGAACATGCAGGAGGTTGATAATGCACTCAACCAGACACGGAAGGAGATCCTTACCCGATACGACTTCAAGGATTCCAAAACGACAGTGGACTTTGCGGAGAAAGAAAAAGAGATCACTCTTTCAACCGATGATGATTTTCGACTGAAAGCGGTCATCGATATTCTTCAAAACAAATTCATCAAGCGCGGTATCGCGATCAAAACCTTGAAATATGGCACCGTTGAGGTTGCGGCGGGTTCTACGGTGCGTCAGAAGATCACCATGATCGTCGGGATCGATAAAGAGAATGCAAAAAAACTCGTTCAGATCATCAAGGATACTAAACTAAAAGTTCAAACACAGATCAATGAAGACCAAGTGCGTGTTACGGGAAAAGATAGGGACGACCTTCAAACGATCATTGCAAAATTGAAGACCGTTGATTTTCCGATACCATTGCAATTCAACAATTTTCGCTAATGAAAATCCTCATGGGTTTAAAATATTTTCTTGTCTTGCTGTTGGTGTATGTGTCGTTCGATAGTCAGTTACATGCACAACGGCAGTTGACATCACTCCGCATTGTTTCGTCCAAACAGACAGCAAACGCCCGTTCGTTTCAGGAAGACGAAACCAAATATGTTTCAATGACGGATCTTGCACAAATTCTCCAACTGCAATATTATGAGAATATCATATTAAAGAAGGCAGAGCTCAAGCTTCAAAAAGCGGCATTAAAACTTTCCGCTGAGAATGCTTTTGTCGTTCAAACAAATCCTGAAACAAAGAAATATAATGTGATTCAATTGCCGCTTCCTGTTCGTATTGAACAAGGGATGTATTTCGCGCCGGCAAAAGAGATCGTTCTGTTGATACAATCTCTTGATGATCCTTTGCTTGCTATGAGTGAAGATACTGCATCAATAACGGCTTTGGTTTCAGTTCCATCGGCTCCTCCATCGGTCACAGGGTTTTCGATTGATGAAAAATCGAATGGAACACTCTTCAGGATTCATTTAACGGAAAAAGTTCGTGACTTTAGCCGCTCTCTGCAAAACGGTGAATGGATCTATGTTACACTGATGGGTGCACAATGTGATACGGTAAAGATCGATACGAATTTTTCACAGGGAATTGTTGAACGAGTGCGTACCGTACTATCGGAAACATCCCTGCAGCTTTCAGTTCAGGTTCGCGGAACAGTTGAGCAATCCGAGATCGTTCAGGATCAATCGAGCAACGATATTCTACTGACATTGATCCCACACATCGTTGCCGAAAAAAAAGAACCGGTGATCGATACAGCGGCGATCCGCAGACAACATGCCGAAGCGAAACGGAAAGCGGTTGAAGTTTCCATCGAAAAGCAAAAAAAGAAATGGAAACTGGATGTTGTTGTGCTGGATGCCGGTCATGGCGGTCATGATCCGGGAGCGATCGGACTTATTGGTACACGTGAAAAAGATATTACGCTTGGTATCTCGTTGAAGCTTGGTGAAATGATCCAAAAAGAATTGCCGGATGTCAGAGTTGTCTATACGCGAAAGACCGATCGGTTTGTTGAATTGTACCGACGCGGACAAATTGCGAATGAGAGTGAAGGAAAATTGTTTATCAGTATTCACTGTAATTCAACGGAGCGAAAACCATCTTCCGCCAACGGATTTGAGATCTATCTTCTTCGTCCCGGAAAAACGGAAGATGCGATCCGTATCGCTGAAAAAGAAAACGATGTTGTGAAGCTGGAAAAAGATTATGAAGACCGTTATCAAGAATTGACGGAAGAGAATTTCATCATTCTTACGATGGCACAAAGCTCCTATGTAAAGCAGAGCGAGCGCTATGCAGAAATGCTTGAAGAGACGATGAGTGCGCAGATGGAAGGACAACGTCAACCCGTGAAGCAAGCTGGGTTCTATGTGCTTGTGGGAGCGTCAATGCCTAATGTGCTGGTGGAGTCTGGTTATCTTTCCAATGTAAAAGATGAACGATTTTTACGAAGTCCTGCGGGACAAAAGAAGGTTGCCGCTGCAATTCTCAACGCATTGAAGGGATACAAAAAAGAATACGAGGGTGATTTTTAATGAAACGAAAAAAAGTTTCTTTAGCGACACGCGCAATTCATGGAAAAAAACTCTATCCGTACAAAGGTGCAGTAACAATCCCGATCTATCAAACATCCACCTATCGCTTTGAGAATTCAAACGATGCAGTACGGTATTCGCAGGGTGATGCAAGCGTGTATGTCTATTCGCGATATCACAATCCTTCTGTTGAAGATGTTGAAGAAAAATTAGCCGAAATGAACGATGCCGAGGCTTCCGTTTTGTTTTCTTCAGGAATGGCGGCGATCTCGACAGCAATTCTATCCATCGTAAAAGCGGGTGATGAGATCATCAGCACGCCGGCGTTGTACGGTGGAACGTACCGGTTCTTCCGTGATGTGCTTCCACAGTTCAATGTAAATGTGAAATACGTCACTGCAGATTCACTTTCAGATATATCAAAACTCGTTTCGCCTAAAACAAAATTATTCTTTTGCGAATCACCAACCAATCCGACTGTTGGGATCGTTGATCTGTACAAAGCAATTGCTGAAGTGAAGAAAGCAGAGAAACGATCCGGCAGGGATATTGCAACGATGATCGATAATACATTCGCATCGTGCCTGCATCAATCTCCGTTCGATATTGGTTTTGATCTGATCGTGGAGAGTGCGACAAAATATATCGGCGGACACAGTGACGTTCTTGCCGGTGCCGTGATCGGAAAGAAAGAGATCATCAAACAAGTTCGACATGTGGCAAAATATCTTGGCGGCTGTGCCGATCCGTTTGCGGCATTTTTACTCTCGCGCAGCTTAAAGACATTTGAATTGCGCGTTCAACGCCAGACGGAAAACGCAATGAAACTTGCGAAGAGGTTCGAAAAAAATTCTAACATTCTGCGCGTCTTCTATCCCGGATTGAAATCTCATCCGCAGCATGCCATTGCAAAAAAACAGATGAGTGGATTTGGTGCGATGATTCTTATTGAAGTGAAGGGTGGAGTGAAAGGGGCGGCTAACGTGTGCGATTCGCTGAATGTTGCCGTAAATGCAATGTCACTTGGCGGAGTGGAAACATTGGTGAGTATTCCTGTCTATTCATCGCATGTGAATATGACCGATGCAGAATTGAAACAGCACGGTGTCACTCCCGGAATGATCCGTATCTCTGTCGGCGCAGAAGGCATTGACGATCTTATTGCAGATTTTGAACAGGCGTTGAAGAAGATTAAATAATATTTTAATTATTTCAAACGTGGTCGTTGATAATAGTATTGTAAGCTATTAAAACTGCAAAGCCCGCT
>JANXZD010000539.1 GCA_025355705.1 Bacteroidota bacterium
GATCCGGACATTCTCGGCATACGGCAATATCAATATCGAAACTCCGACAATGAACCAAGGTGCCGGGTTCGACCTTGCGGTAAAAAAACCGGATAGTGTCCGCATTGTTGTTGAAGGTCCGTTCGGCATTACCGTTGCAAAAGCACTCTTCACAAAAGAGCGATTCGTTGCTTACAATGCCCTGAATAATACAGTCTATGAAGGAGATCCGTCCAAGGGATTACAAAGTCTTCCAATGATGTCCTCCATTCCGGCAGAGGTATTGATCGATGCATTGAGCGGCGTTCGCCGGTTCAACAATTTTTCCATGGAACCAGATAGCTTTTACGTAACGGACAAATTCTATGCTTTCGTTTTTTTCGGAAAACAAAATACATCTAAATTCAAGATCGATCCGATTTCGATGCGAATATCAAACGTCAAGACCTTCAATCCGAAAGGAGAATTATTGTGGGAAGAAACGTACTCCTATCGGCAGCTGGAGAGCGGACGATGGAGACCAGTTACCGCAAGAATTATGGTTACCGAAAAACAGATCGCTCTTGATATTTCTTTTGACGAGATCACGATCAACGAAGCGATCGGATCAATGCTCATAACGATTCCCGAAGATGCAGAACGAAGAATCATTCAATAATGAAGAGAATTGTATACATAATTCTTATTGTCGCATTCGCTTCTGCAAACCAAACGGACATCAAGCGAAAAGATCTGCAATTAAAAAAATTACGTGCTGAGATCCAACGGTACGAACAGCAGATCGAAGAGAGTGAGAAGAAAGAGAAAGCAACGCTCGGTCGCCTCGATATCATCGATAAAAAAGCAAATCTTGTGCGAACACTTCTTACGGAACTCCGCGAAGAAGAGAAACTCATCAACAGTTCGATCGATGTCACCAGAGCCAATGTTGCTCAGCTAGAAAAGCAACTGACATTCCTGAAGAATCATTATGCACACTATGTGGCATCGGTGTACAAATACGGAAAAGTGTATGACCTTGAAACGATCCTCTCGTCGAATTCCATCAATCAGCTGTACATCCGCATCGAATATTTAAAACGATTTTCCGAACAGAGGAAAAAAGACCTAGAAAATATCGGCGCAAAAAAAGAGCAGATCGAAATTGAACACAGCACACTGCAGGAAAAACTTTCCACGGAGCAGCAGCTCATCTCCGAAAAACTAAAGGAAGAAACAACGCTCAATAAGACAAAAGAGCGAAGAAAGAATGCGCTTGAAGAGATCAGAAGCGACAAAACACAGTTCAAAAAAGAGATGAATCGGAAAATTTCTGCTGCAAAAGAATTGGAGAACCTGATCACCAATTTGATCGAGCAGGAACGGATCCGTAAAGAAAAAGCTGAACGGATTGAACGTGAACGGAAAGAACGCATTGCTAAAGAACGTGCCGCAAAACGGGAACGCGAACGCCTTGCACAGATTCAACGCGAAAAAGATCTGGCGGATCTGAAGAAGAAAAACGATCTTGAAAAAGCACGCCAAAAGGAACGTGAAATTGCATTGGCAAAGCAGCGTGAAGATGAGCAAGAAAAAACGTATGTCATTGAAGATGCGCAAGTTGAACTTACCCTGCGTTCATTGCTTGAACGAAAAGGAAAATTGATGTGGCCCGTCAGCGGAGGAAGAGTGATCGCCGAATTTGGCAATCACGTTCATCCGGTAATGAAAACGATCACTACGAATACCGGTATTGATATCGCCACGAAAGATAATTCCATTGTCCGCAACATTGCAGATGGCGAGGTTGCGCTGATCACCTGGCTCCCGTCATACGGAAATTTGATCATCATCAATCACAGTCACGGTTATCGTACTGTTTATGCACATTTGGAAGAGATCACCGTTGTTGCAGGGCAAAAAGTAAAAGAAAGTGATGTGATCGCACGGAGCGGAGCTTCGGTGTCAGGTGAAATGCTTCATTTTGAGTTGTGGAAAGAAAAGGATAAACAAAATCCGCGCGAATGGCTTGCAAGAAGATGATCTTTAAACTTTTAGACTTGCCAAATCTTGAAGATTTGGCAAGTCTTTAACGCTGCTTCTCTCCTTGCATTTTTTATTAAGTTTCTGCTAATTCATATTGTAGAAATGATTGTATAATAGTTCCTTATTCATATTTGGCAATTAAACCTTGCAAAGGTTAAACTAAAAACTTTCATAACCTTCGCAAGGTTATCTTCAATCAAAAGGAAATCCAGTGGCAAAACGTATAGAAAAATCAGATTCGATAAAACCAAATCGAAACGATGTTGAAACGGTAAAGGAATTAAACGTTTCGTACCAAGCTTTACGAACCGAGATCGCAAAAGTGATCGTCGGACAGGATGCGGTGATCGAACAATTATTCATTTCCCTCCTTTCCCGTGGACATTGTCTTTTAGTCGGCGTGCCGGGACTTGCAAAAACCCTGTTGATCAAAACACTTGCCGATGTACTCGATCTTAAATTCAACCGGATTCAATTCACTCCGGACCTGATGCCGAGCGATATTACGGGAACGGAGATCATCGAAGAAGACAAAAAGAGTGGCGGAAAAGTTTTCAAATTTGTTGAAGGACCTGTTTTTGCAAATATCGTTCTTGCGGATGAGATCAACCGAACGCCGCCGAAAACGCAAGCCGC
>JANXZD010000005.1 GCA_025355705.1 Bacteroidota bacterium
TTCGATTACCTGACGTTCTTCATGATGCTGTATGTTTTCAACTGCTGGGATATCGGCAAAGCGTCGTTGTTTCAAACAGGATGGTTCGTAGAATCATTGTTGACGCAAACGCTCATTATTCATGTCATCAGAACATCACGAATACCATTTTTACAAAGCAGGGCAAGTCTGCCATTGATTTTTACAACAATAACGATAATGGCAGTGGGCATCTGGCTTCCGTTTTCTCCCTTCGCCAGCGCGTTGAATTTTACTCCGCTGCCGGGTCTGTATTTCCCGCTGGTCGCATTAACACTTGTTTGCTATTTGATCTTAACACAAGGAGTAAAAATCTGGCTCTTTAGAAAGATAAATCTTTAAAATGAGAACGCTGCAAATGGGTTGTAGCGTTTTTCGCAGCGCTAAAAAAATATCTCTAGGTTTTGTTGTTCCGTAAGGGAAAAAAGTTTCTCGTGTTGACAATAGTTCATGGACGTTAAAGCGTGTTATCATTACTCATGGTATCTTCTCCGTCTTCACGTTCATTGGTATTATAATTATTGATATTGAAACGGAGATTCAGCATAATAATCGGAGACTCCCGTTTGGAGTAACGATGGTTGTAAAAATCAATTGATTCGTTTACGGCTTCATTTGTTGACGCTGAAAATAAATCCCTTATTTGCAAAGTGGCGGTGAGTAGATTATCAAACAAATTCTGTTTTATGGCAACGTTTGTAGAAATATATCCTTCACGTTTTCCCTGAGCGCTTACCGTGGGACTATTGTACATTGCATTTAGTTGTATCATAGTTTTGGTTCCAAATTTTAATGAGTTGTTGAATCTCAAGTTCCAATTAAAACTAGTTTTGCTGAAATCGCTGCCGTTTAATCTTCCCGAAACTTCATAATTGTATACATTACCCATAAGATTAACAGTCCATTCCTTTAAAGGATCAAAATTAAGAAACGTTTCTGCGCCCACTGCATAATCCTGGCCGATATTGAGCGGTGTCTGAAGAGTAACATTTTCGGAATAGAACGATCGTATCCGATCTATTTTATTTTTGGTTGCACGGTAATATGAGTCCATTGAAAATAAAGTATTGCCGATAACTTTTTGAAACCCAAGTTCATACGAATCGATATATTCCGGTAGTATTGAAGGATTCCCGATCCTGACATTATAAGCATCTATCCATGTCAAAAAAGGCTCAAATTCCCATCCGTGAGGTCGGTTTATTCTTTTAGTATACGATGTCATTATTTGATTGCCCGAACCAAAATTAAATGAAAAATGTGCAGAAGGAAAAAGATCCCATTTATCCAAAGAAAATTTTTGACTCTTTGCACCAATCGTAACTTCTCTTCCGGTATATTCCTCTCTCAAGCCTACCTTATAACCAAATTCGTCAACCTTGCTTGAATATATTGAATACAACGCGTATTGATTTGTATAATATTTTATATCATTGAAAAAAAGGGGGTTTTTCTCAAAAATAGTTGTTGCCGGATTATATATTTCTAAACCTGTTATTTCATTCGATAACTGAAGTTCACCCTGATAACCGGCTTCAAATTTAGATTCTTTTCCGAAGGGTAATTGATAATCTATTTTAGAAGTTAATTCATTCCCCGGCCCCGATTCAGAAGCTTTTTTTCCATCAACGATCAGTAAACCATTCATAAGATTATTTAATGTCACATCATTTCCATCTTCAGCCTCAAAATCTAATTCGATCGCCAGTTCATGGCCACTTTTATCAAAAGGATGATTATATGAAGCTGATAATTGATACTCGGCTCCATCTCGTATCCCTTCATTTTTACTGTTGAAATAATTTTTTGAAGTATTGATCGAAGTCCACTCGGAATAATTGGAAATTGAATTATCAAAAGATTTTCTCTCGCTGTACCTTCCTCCAAGAGTGAGAACCTTCTCGTCTCCAAAATTCCATCCAATCGATCCACGCATACCAAAATGTTCATTTCTACGAAAAGAACTCCCATCCGAATTATAATATGAAATGGTATTTCCGTCATTGGTCCAATTGCGTCCATTTTCTGTGGAGGTCATATTTCTTCTATTATAATTCAGACCGAACGTCAACTGAGCATTATTATTCTTGTAGTCTGTTAATATTTCCGCACCGTATTTATCCTTTAACCCGGCATTCACACCGGCAATTCCGCTTACGCCATTGTTTGAATTCTTTTTGTGAACAATATTTATTATTCCTGCCGTCCCTTCGGGATCATATTTGGCCGAGGGATTGGTTATTATTTCAATATTTTCAATTGAAGTCGCAGGAATCTGTTGCAGTGCAGTGTTTCCATCCATTATTGTCGGACGGCCGTCTATGAGAACGGTAAAATTCCCACTGCCTCTTAAACTTACGTTTCCGTCTA
>JANXZD010000036.1 GCA_025355705.1 Bacteroidota bacterium
TGCACACTTGTATTGATCTCTTGTAATTCTTTTTTTCTGCCGCCGGTAACAACAACTTCCTCAACTTCAACAGGCTTTGAACCGAGAGCAAAATTAACGGTCAATGGTTCTTTGCCGTGAACGTTCACCGATTTGGTAACGGCTTGATACCCAAGAGTTGTAGCGATGATCTGATACGTACCGTACGGAAGATTAGCAATAAGATAAAATCCGTTATTGTTGGTCACTGCGCCGCGATTCGTTCCGACGACCGTTACCGCGGCATACGGAATCTTCTCTCCCGAAGCACTGTCGGTTACAACACCGCGAACGTCAATTTTTTGTGCTGACGAAAATTGCATTAACAGTAAAGTTCCAAAGAGAAGGAATACTATTCTCTGCATCAATTCCAACCATTCTTCCCGATCAGCGGGACAAATTTAAATCCATCGACGATCTCTGTTTGCAGCTTCCCTCCAACCTTTGTCCCGACAATCAATTGTTGCGCTTCACGATTTCCAACAGGGATTGCCAGTCGCCCCCCTTCGTTCAATTGATTGACCAATGCATCAGGTATCGATGGCGCACCGGCGGTAACAATAATCGCATCGTATGGTGCATGTTCAGACCAACCAACCGTCCCATCGCCACCTTTTGCAGCCACACGGAGCTGTTGAGTTTCAAAAAGTTTCCGTGCATTATTTAATAAACTGAGATGACGTTCAATCGTGAACACTCTGCATCCTATCGTTGCAAGAACCGCTGCTTGATATCCTGAACCCGTTCCTATTTCAAGAATTTTCATGTCTTTCTTTGGACGGAGCGCCTGAGACATAAATGCTACGGTATACGGCTGCGAAATTGTCTGTTCACTTCCGATCGGCAGCGCATTATCTTCATACGCACGATTGATGAACATCTGATCGACGAATAAATGTCTCTCAACTTTCATCATTGCTGTAAGAACATTTTCGTCTGTGATACCTTTGCTTCGCAGTAATTCTACCAGTTCTTTTCGTTCTGTATCAAATCTTCCCATACTAATATCGTTTCAATAATACTTTGATGAAATTGACCGTCGTTTGAAGATGAGTCATATTACTTTTTTCTCCGGCATAGATCGTTTCAATCGGGATCGAACCGAATGAAGCGCCGAGCAATGCTGCTTTAATTAAAAATTCTGTTTCCGCTTCAAATCCTGTTGAACTTAATGTGATCCGTTCAATGATGTTGCGTGTGATGAAACGAAATCCCGATTGACTGTCCGAAATTGCCCTTCCGGTTCGCATTCGCACTAATCCAGTTGTGATGGTATTGGATAACACACGATGGATCGGCATTCCCTGTTTATTCTGCAATCGGCTGCCAATGATCACATCACACTTTGTTCGAGCATACATCTCAATGAATCGTGAAATATCTTCCGGGCGATGTTGAAGGTCAGCATCCATGGTAATGACGGCATCAAAATTTTTCTTTAGAACAGCATCGAAGCCTGTTTGTAACGCAGCACCTTTCCCGATATTCGATGTATGAGAGATCACCTGCACACCAAATTTTTCTCCGATCTGTTTCGTCGAATCGTGCGAGCCATCATTCACAAGAAAAATATTTTCTTTCGGAAGAACTGCTATCGTTCGTTCAAATAATGCAGGGAGAGAATCTGCGGCGTTGTATGCGGGAATAATTACGGCAACATTCATTATTGAGGACGAATCGCCTCCTTCACATTCTTGAACGACCGCTGCATGGAAAGCACAAGCCGCTCACGCAATTCTTTTCTCAGATCTTTCACTGATATTTTATAGAAAAGTTCGCCGTTGTCTGCAATTGAAATTGCGCCCGTTTCTTCTGAGATGATGACAGCAACTGCATCGGTCTGTTCGGTAATTCCTAATCCCGCGCGGTGACGTGTTCCCAAGACTAGATCGCCGATGCGTGAATTGGATGACAACGGAAGCGTGCATCGTGCAGCTTCAATCGTTCTGTCGTTCACGATCACTGCGCCGTCGTGCAGCGGTGAGCGAGGATTAAAAATTGAAAGAAGCAGCGATCGACTGATCTGAGCACCCAGGATGATCCCCGTTTCAACAAATGATTTCATTCCTGTTCCGCGGGCGATGATGATCAACGCACCCTGTTTCTTTTTAGAAAGTTCAAGCGCTGTTGCTGAGATCTCTTCGATCGATTCGCTCACATTCATTCGCAGGAATAATCTCACCAAACGATTCCGTGCTATGGTAGAAAGCAGTCGGCGTAATTCCGGTTGAAAAATAATGACCATTGCAATCACCCAAACATCTGTAAGCGTGCGGAGGATCCATCCCATCGCTTTTAAATTAAGCGCCTGTGCAAAAACGGAAAGAACAACGATCACCAGCAGACCAACCAAAATCTGAGCAGCAATTGTACCGCGCATACCGCGGTACAATCGGTACACAATAAATGTCACCAACAAAATGTCGATAACATCAAAGACAGTAACCGAAAGAAATCCGATGTTGAATAGTTCCATTATTATTTAATCTGCCAAAACAAAAAAAATCATCTCCAAAGGAGTCCTTCGGACATGAGTAAAGCCGCGATCCTTTTTAATTCCATTTCTTTTACTCACTCTTCGACTCGCTTCACTCGCTCAGAGTGATTATCACAGCCGCGTTGTAAGGTGAAAAATTTATAAAAAAAGTATTACACATTCAGTATTGCATCGGTAACAACCGCAACACGTTTCATTTCCTTCACATCGTGAACCCGAATTATATTCGCACCATTCATGATCGAAACTGCAACCGATGCTGCCGTCCCTTCCATCCGTTCATTTACATTTGTGTTCAATAGTGTTCCGATAAAACCTTTTCGCGATGTTCCAATTAAAATCGGGCGGCCCAGTTCCTGAAATTCCTTGAGATGTTTCAGCAATGTAAGATTATGCTCAAGATTCTTCCCAAATCCAATTCCCGGATCAATAATAATATTGCGGACTCCTGCCAATTTTGCTTTTTCAATTGAATGTCGCAGTTCATCTTTTACTTCAGTAACAACATCGGTATACATTGGATGGTGCTGCATTGTTTCCGGCGTTCCTTGGATATGCATGACGATAAGTGTTGCGTTATGCGTTGCTGTAACGACGGCAATTCGTTCATCAAACTTCAATCCGCTGATATCATTAACAACTGATGCCCCTGCCATTAAAGCTTCTTCCGCAACGACGGATTTCGTTGTGTCAATTGAAATGATGGTATCAGTGGATTTTCTGATCCGTTCAATCACTGGAATAACCCGGCTCAATTCTTCATCGGTAGATATTTTTTGTGTATCACCATACACACCGTTCGGGCGTGTTGATTCCCCGCCGACATCAATAATATCTGCTCCCTGTTCGATCATTTCAAGTCCGCGAGTTACGGCTGTGTCAACGGTTAGATACTTTCCCCCATCCGAGAATGAATCGGGAGTAACATTCAAAATTCCCATTACATACGTCCGTTTGGAAAAATCAATTGTTCGCTTTCCGATTGTCATTGATTCGATATGGATAGAAACTGAGTTCATTTCAATCAAAATATCGAAACTGTGACGCAGATGCAAAAGAAAATCTGAACAATTCACTGTCTAAAACAAAAGAACCTCAATTAAATGAGGTCCTCTTAATAGATCTAAAAAGAAATGTTCGATTCTTGATGAGGAGACAAATATTCTATTGATAAGAAAGCAAACCTTTCTCTTTGAAATATTTCTCGATTGCTTCGGAGTTCTCTACGGTAAATCCAATTCGTACCCACTTATTCTTCAAGAATAGGAAGAATATTTTATCACGCTTGTTTCGTGCAATATCCAATGGATACCAAGTGCGGATATCTCCAGTTCCTTGATATCTATATTTGCCAGTTTTCATTGACCTGCCCCCAGTTTATGTACCAATGCTAAGTTAGTAAATTTCTTCAGGCATTAGCA
>JANXZD010000081.1 GCA_025355705.1 Bacteroidota bacterium
TTCGATGTCACAAGAAGATTTTCATCACCCGGAAGTTGGGCATTCACATTATCAGTCTCTGATTTTATTATGGGATTGATGCCGCAATAAATATTTGAAACGTAAATTCTCGATTTGGTTTTTGTAGGTCAAGACAAAAATGTGTACTATGATATAGATCTTTTATCATTAGAGAACGCCTTATGAATATCCTCTTTGCAATTCCATTAATGATGTTTCAATTGTCGCCTCCATCCGAAGCATTGAAATTCATCACCGCTGAAAAACTCCGATCGCACATTGCCGTTCTCGCCCACGATTCGCTAGAAGGGCGCGGTCCGGCTTCAACCGGAGATAAAAAAGCAACATCATATATCGTTTCTCAGTTTAAAAAGTTTGGACTGAAACCTGCCGGTGATAAAGGAAGTTATCTTCAAAAAGTTCCTCTGGTCGGCGTGACTGTTGATAAGGCTACAACATTGAAGATTGGTAACGCCCAGCAGCAGATGGAACTTGCCTATTCGACGGATTTTGTGGCAACAACAGGGACATATGAACCATTGATCGAATTCCGTAATGCAGAATTGGTCTTTGTCGGCTTCGGAATTGTTGCTCCGGAACAGCAATGGAATGACTACAAAGATGTTGATGTTCGCGGAAAAATTCTGGTGATGTTGAACAACGATCCATCATCCGATGATCCGAAATTCTTTGCCGGAAAAGGGAGAACGTATTACGGACGATGGACGTATAAATATGAGATCGCCGCTGAAAAGGGAGCATTGGGAGCGATCGTCATTCACACAACGCCATCAGCAGGATATCGATATGAAGTGATCCAAAATTCCTGGAGCAGAGAAATGTTCGATCTTGATATGCATTCGACTTCCAATGGATTAAAATTGAAAGCGTGGACGACAGAAGAAGCAACACGAAAATATGTTCAACTTGCCGGATTCAATCTTGATTCATTGACCGCAAAGGCGCAATACAGTTCATTCAAACCAATTCCGCTTGGAATTACATTGAACGGAATAATGAAATCTGTTGTAAAAAGAATTGAAACGAACAATATTATCGGCAAAGTGGAAGGGAGCGATCCATTGTTGAAAGATCAGTATGTCATCTTCACTGCGCACTATGATCATTTTGGAATTGGAAGACCGATCAACGGGGATTCGATCTATAATGGCGCGCTTGATAATGCTTCGGGAACTTCGTTGATGATGAACCTTGCTGAAACATTCTCCTCACTTAAAGAAAAGCCGAAACGCTCACTGCTGTTTGCAGCAGTTGCTGCGGAAGAACAAGGTTTACTCGGTTCGAAATATTATGCGAGTAATCCGACCGTCCCTGCAAACAAGATCGCAGCAAATATCAATACCGATGTTATCAATATTGTCGGACGAACATCGGATATTTCATTTCAGGGCAGCGACCGTTCATCGTTGGGAAATGATCTTGCTGTGGTCGCCAAAGAAATGAATCTGATCGTGAAACCGGATCAAGCCCCTGAACAAGGAGGTTTCTATCGCAGCGATCATTTTAGTTTTGCAAAGGTCGGCATTCCGGCGATGTCAATGGGCGGCGGAAGAGAGGTGATCGGTGTTGATACGGCGTTTGTGCGAATGATGCGCGAGCGAGGCGGAAAAATTTATCATCAGCCGAGCGATGAGATCAGCAATGATTGGAATTATGACGGCGCGCTGCAACAGGCGGAAATTGTTATTCGATTAGCATGGAGAATTGCAAATACAATTGAGATGCCGTATTGGAACAGCGGTGATCAATTTGAAGCGGTGCGGAAAAAATCATTGGCGCAATAAATTACGAATTGAACTGTAGTTGTTGTCGCCGAGGAGCAGATTCACACTCTTTGCTGCATGAACGGAAAGTTTTTTTCTCACATTCTTCGCATTGAAAGTGTTGATTGTGGCAATCGATATTTGCGCAATTGATGTATCGGTCACACGGTTTGTTGCAATGAAGGCAGTTTGTCAAAACGGCATATTCTTCCGTATGGTTGATCGGAACGGCAACACGCTGGTCGAACACGTAACACAATCCTTCCCACAATTTTCCCTTTACGTTCTCGTCTTTTCCATATGATACAATACCGCCGTGAAGTTGTGCAACATCCTCAAATCCTTCGTTCACCATGAATGCAGTCAGTTTTTCGCAGCGGATCCCGCCGGTGCAATAGGTAAGGATTGTTTTATCTTTATATGCTGAAAGATTTTCCCGTATCCAGTCTGGAAAATCGCGAAATGATTTTACGGGAGGACGAATGGCATTCTTAAAATGCCCTAGATCGTATTCATAATCCGTTCTGCCGTCCAGGATAAGAACATCGTCACGCTGCATCATCTCATACCATTCTTCAGGCGAAAGATATAGGCCGGTTTGTTTCAACGGATTTCCGTTTTCTCCCGCGCGAAACGTTACTAATTCCTCTTTTGCACGAACAAATAATTTATCAAAAACATGTCCGTCAATTTCATCGATCTTAAATTGCATGTCGGCGAACCGCCCGTCCATCTGTATTGTAGTGATGTAGCACTCGGTCTGCTCTACCGTCCCCGATAATGTTCCATTGATCCCTTCAGGAGAAATCAGGATCCTTCCTTTTATTCCAAGCTGCCAGCATAAATGGAGATGATGCTGAGCAAATAATGCAAATCCATAAATGGGAACGAACTTATAGAACAACAGTACACGATATGGTTTTGTTGAATTCACAACACAATGTACGGAAAAAATATTTAATTCAGAATATCGTCATAACGAACATGTCCCGCCGTACGGGATGCCGTAAAGCGGTATGTCAGCATCTTTTTAAGAAAATAGATGCTGACATCCGTCAGCATGACATTGTGTTTATGGTGTTTTAGTTTTTACAAACTCCACAACGATCATTGCATCGTTGATTGGATTGATGGAGGGAGAAGTGAAGTCAGATGAAAGGCGTGCGGCAAGACGTTCGAGCGCGGAATGAACATTGTCAGGGAAAATCGAATCATTAATTGCCGTTTGCATCAACCGGATAAAATCTTCGGATGATTGATGATAGAATTGTTGAAGTGCAATTCCGGCAATACGTCGCGCAGTCGTGCGAGTCCGTCCAGGGTTTTCATCCGGTCGGATGCGCTGCAGTTCAGTATCTATTTGGAGGAGCCAGTTCAAAGTGTAAATACTTTCTTACCAATTTCACACTCATTGCATCGTTCAACAACACAATACCGCTTATGTAATTGAATCAATCCCTGCTGTTGGTACGCAAATTCAATTGTGAATTTATTGTTCACCAACTGTTTGTTCATTGTTCGAAGAACGGAATTATCTTCAAGCAGCGGAAGTACAACGGCGAGATTCAAACAATGTTCAAAAATTTCTTCTTTGCCAAATACTTTCGCATACAAACAGACAAAGGGCACAATCGTATTCACTATAATATCAAATGTTCTTGATTCTCCAAGCATTACGTGTTTTTTGTGCGTTGCTTCGGTAAATGAATAATGATAATTCCAGAATGGATGATCGCCTACATCGAACTGTTTTACCAGTTGTTCAATTTTTGATTCGGGGGAAGAATATTTTCCGCTGACCAATGTAATGATCGATTTAAACAACGATTGAAAAAGTAATTTTTGCAGAAACACGCTTGCAGCTGCAATCCGTATCGTTGGAAAGTTTGAAGGACGAGTTGGAGAAAAGATCCATTCAATATGATCAATCTGGGAGAGAGGGACTTTCTTCAGCAATTCATTCCAAGCCGAATGAAGAGAATGAATATGAACCTTAGAATCCTGATCGTTCGTATCGTTGATTGAAGGGAGGAGTCCCGAAGCCATAAACAGAATTGCCTCAATCTGTATTGTTGATAATTCCATAATAACTGGATTCCCGCCTTCGCGGGAATGACTGAGACTCAATAGTTGCATCAAGGAAATATTTCTTGCCAATTGCTTCATTGGTTCGCGATTGTTTGAATATCCCAAACCATCCATTACTTCTTCATACAACAACTGTTCCCAAGATATTTTTTGTTTGAACAGCTGCTTGTCAATGTTCGCACTGGGAAGCGGAATATCGTCAATCATTTCGTGATATGGCGGGTGCGGTTCGCTGATGATGCGCTGTTGGGTGATAATGATATCGCATAAACGTTCATGCAGACGGTGAACCTTTTCCTGTAATCGTTCACGATATAACGTGCGAATCCAATCTTTTAATAAGCCTGCATCGATAGCATCATTGATCTTGGCACATTTGATCCCATCTTTTTTTGATGAAAATTCTTCGCGCGATAATTGATCGGAAAGTTGGTTCACAGTGTTAAGAAGAAACGGTTCAAGAATCAAGGTTGAAATATTTCGACCGCTGTGAGATTCTGTTTCT
>JANXZD010000406.1 GCA_025355705.1 Bacteroidota bacterium
CGGATTCTTTCGGAGATGAATTCACTTTCAATTTCACTTGTTTTCCTGCAGTACCAACAAGTGATTCATAAATGTCGTTCATTTCATTCGTCGATTTCCCATCGACAGCAAGAATAAAGTCTCCTTCTTTTACATCAACACCTATTTCTGTCAACGGAGAGCGAACATTTGAATCCCAGTTCTGCCCTTTTAGTATTTTTACAATACGATAATATTTCGATAAAGGATCGCGCTCAAGTTTTGCTCCAAGCAACCCTAATTTTATTTTTTCAGCTTTAGGATAATCACCTCCGCCTACATAGGAATGACCAATGTTCAATTCTGAAATCATTTCACCGATAATATATGTCAGATCAATTCTATGATTGACATATGGGAGCAGTTGTGCATATTGCTCACGCTTTGCCTGCCAATCAACTCCATGCATTGTTGGAGTAAAGAAGTAATCACGCATCTGTCTCCAGCATTCGTTGAATATCTGAGTCCATTCTTCTCGCTTGTTCAATTTCATCTTCATATCCGAAAGAATAAGTTTTTCTTTTAGATCAATCTTGGCAGTCGGCAAGTCTATGATCGCGTAGGATCCATCGGCTCCAACGAGCATTTTTTTCTTGTCAGCCGAGATCTCATAGCCATTGATCTCTCCAAGTTCATTTTCCTTTTGCTTATCCAATTCATATAAGAACAACTTTGCTTTTCCATCTTTACTTCCATTTCGGACATAGAACACTTTATTTTCAAGGATATTAAGATTGCTGTAATTCGAAGCTGTAACAGGGAGTCCGACAATTCGTTGAGTTAATCCATCAAGGTCAACTTTAACAGTTACGATATTTTTCGCATCATCTTTCTTCTTATCCTTATCATCTGATTTTGATTTGTCATCCTCTTTCTTTTCTTCTTTTAATTTTACTTCATCACTTTTGGGTGCAAACGGCGATTTCGTATCTTTTGCAAGAGCTATAAAATAAATCTTTGACATATCCTGATAGATATGATTGAATTCGGTTTGTCCATACGTTGGAGCAAATGAACGAGCGGATATAAAGAACAAATATTTTCCATCCGAACTAAATGCTGGGGTATTTGATTCATACCAACCTTCGGTAGCTTCTGCAGTTTCATTTTTATCTAACGAATATAATTTGATCACATTTTGTCTGTCATATTCCGGGCTGGTATACGCGATCCATTTATTATCCGGAGACCAAGAATAATCATTGAATTCAAATACTTTCGATTGCGCAACTTTCGTCACAGATTTAGAATCAATATCAACAAAGAATAAATTCTGCGCACGGTCAGACCAAAGTAATTTCTTGCTGTCAGGAGACCAGATTGGTTGATATTTGTAATTGCTCGAGTTTTTTGTGATTTGAATCGGTTCGCCCGACCCATCTTGACCACGGATATAAATTTCGTCTTCGCCTGTTGCATCAGAAATGTACGATATCCATTTTCCATCTGGCGACCATTTGGAATTTCGTTCATGAACACCTGAGGTATTCGTAAGATTTCTCGTATTTCCATACTTTGCAGGAACAGTAAAAATTTCTCCTCGAGCACCAAATAATGCTCTGTTTCCATCCGGTGATATTTCAAAATTTGTCACATTCTTGCTAACATCAATAATTCCACCCCGACCAATATCGAAGTCTTCATTGATCTGAACAGATACTTTAGATTCTTTTTCCGTTTTTAGATCAAAACGATAAATATATCCGCCATTTTCAAAAACGATCGCATCATTTCCTAATGTGGGAAATTTTACATCAAATTCTTTGAAAAAGGTTTTCTGTTCGGTTGTTTTTGACGTGAGGTCATAAGAATAAAGATTCAATTTTTTATTTTTATCTCTACCATCTCTGTCCGAAATAAAATAGATCTTGGTACCAGTCCACATTGGAAAAATATCTTGTGTGAGATCGTTCGTGATATTTTCATGTTTTTTTGTCACAAAATCATAGATCCAAATATCATCTGCTTGACCGCCGCGATAACGCTTCCAAGTTCTAAATTCCCTAAATACTCTGTTGTAGGCTAATTTTTTTCCGTCGGGCGAGAATGAATTCCATCCTCCGCGAGGCAATGGAAGTTCCTCAGGAATTCCACCTTCGATCGATGCGGTGAATAATTTTCCTTTAAAGTCGTTGAACTCAATTCTTCTTGATCGATACACAATTGTCTTGTTGTCTTTCCACGACATTACAATATTATTAGGTCCCATACGATCGGAGACATCATCACGATCAAGAGTTGCCGTATAGGTCAATCGTTTTGGAATTCCACCTTCCGATGGGATAATATAGACTTCGGAGTTCCCGTCATACTGTCCTGTAAATGCAATTGTCTTTCCATCAGGAGAAAAATGCGCAAATAGTTCAGTTCCAACATCATTTGTTAGTTTTCGTGCAACACCACCTGTGGAAGAAACCGTGTACAAATCTCCGGCATAGGTAAAAACAACTTTGTCACCGTAGATCGCTGGAAAGCGGAGTAATCGAGCTTCTTGAGCAAAAGATAAGTATGTGCAAATCAATACGAGGAAAATTATTTTTTTCATTCGAACTCCATTATGAGTTTATTGTTAATTGATAATTTATAAATACTAATTGTTCTTTTCCGCTTTTCCACCTTTTTCAGAATCAATTTTTACCGTAAATGAGTTTCCCCCGTTAACAATCCAACGAACAGCCACAGAGCCCATTCCAGGAATATTGTTAACGTTCAGACGTTCCGGATTGTTCTTCTGTTCTTTCATAATTCCTAAAAACCGATTTTCTAATACTCCACCGGTCAGCACTTTCCCTCCGTATAATGTAATCCAATCAGGCCGAGTGATCTTATTTTTAGAATCTTGAAATGTGTGCGTTGGAATAACTCTTTCATTAGAAATAATTGCAGTAACTTCTTTCAATCCGCCCGAAAGGTTTTTAACCATAATAGAATCGACAGAGACTTTTGGCGTATGATAAAGATGAAATAATGTAAATGCCATATTTCGATGACACATATCTTCTATCATAAACGACGGCGCTGTTCGCGTCCACGCTTTTTTAATTCCACCAATCTCAATCTCTCCATATTGCGGATGTTGAAATTTTTTCCAAGGAACAACTCCCTCGCTAAATAGCAATATTTTATCAAATCGGTAGATATCCTGCTGAGAAACATCGCGCGTTGAATCTTTTGTGCGACGAAAATAATCGAACTCACTCCAAAGTTCATTTGTGAACGATAATATCCCGCGTCCGCCATAGAACCATTCCACTTCGCCGCCATACACCGTATAAAGATCTTTCCAAATCACCATATATTTATATCCGGGCAATTGTTCTTCGCCGAGTTGACCAAGAAAATCATATGTTTGAATATCTTGGCGGCTGTACGTTCCTTCATCAGTTTTCGATCCGGGACCACGTAAGATCATCCCGCCGTTATTATGGAAAGATTGTGCCGCCGCAATGTTCGTATGAGCTAACACAAAATTTCTCACCGACTGATTTTCCGGAAAGGTGAACGGATAATGATCTGAGCCATTTTGAATATATCGCGGCGCCCAATTCCATCCCCAATCACGATTCGGATCATAATATCCGGGACCATCTTCATTCACTTGTCCGTCGCCGTCATTATCAATTCCTTCCCACCCCAATAGTGTATACTCTCCTTTTTCATCAGCATTTGCTTGAATCATCAATCGCGAATCTGAAGGATCAACCTTATATCTTCCATTCGGATCTTTGATGCGCATGAATGTGATGTTTCCGTCGCCATCAAGATCATCGTAGCCATCCTCATCATATATTCCATCTCCGTCATCATCCCGCTTCGCCAAACCGCTGCGGGGTGAATGAGGATTATTCGCATTATGAATGAAATGATCCCGCGCGTCAGGATTGATCGTCGGAATAACATACAAGGTCTTTTCATCAAGAAGATTTTTGATCCATTCTA
>JANXZD010000193.1 GCA_025355705.1 Bacteroidota bacterium
CTTTAATTTTTCGGATCATTTGTCCTTTGCGATAAAGAATTCCGACACCTTTTCCAGCAGCAATTCCAATATCAGCATCGCTTGCTTCGCCGGGTCCATTCACTACACAACCAAGCACAGCGATCTTTACCGGTTTCTTTACTCCTTCAAGGCGCTTTTCTAATTCTGCCATAATTCCAAAGAGATCAATTTCTAAACGCCCGCAGGTTGGACAAGCGATCAATTCTACATTGCGCGTAGCAAGTCCGAGTGAACGAAGAATTTCTTTCCCGACTTCAACTTCTTTTACAGGATCATCGGTCAATGAAACACGAATCGTGTCGCCAATCCCTTCGGCTAATAAGGTTCCGATTCCAACGGCTGATTTGATCGTGCCGATGCGCGTCAATCCCGCTTCGGTTACTCCAAGGTGAAGTGGAATATCGGTTCGTTGTGCAACAAGGCGGTATGCTTCAATCATCAAACGAACATCAGTTGATTTCACAGAGATGATCACATCGCGGAAATTAAATTCATCACAAATGCCAACGTGACGCATTGCTGATTCGTACAATGCTTCGGCGGTTGGATATCCGAATTTTTCGAGAATATCTTCCTCAAGAGAACCGGAGTTCACGCCGATACGAATTGGAATTCCTTTATCCTTTGCAGCGGTGAGCACCTGTCGAATTCGATCTTTTGAGCCGATATTTCCCGGATTGATGCGAACCTTTGCTACATTTGCTTCGATTGCTTTTAAAGCAAAAATATGATTGAAGTGAATGTCGGCAACGATTGGTATTGGAGACTGGCGAACGATCTCAGCCATTGCCTCGGCAGCTTCTTTATCATTCACTGTTACGCGGACTATGTCACATCCTGCTTCGTGAGCTTCAACGATCTGTTTAACGGTACCAGCAATATCATCAGTCTTCGTTTTTGTCATCGTTTGAACTGAGATTGGTGCACCGCCGCCAACCTTGATACCTCCGATGTTCACTTGACGAGTGTGCCTGCGAATGCCGACTTTATAATTCGATGGAAGCTGATTCCTGTTTCCATTCTGTGTCGGTTGAATAACTGGTAAGATATTTTCCATATAAAACGCACCTTATTTTTGTAAAACTATTAAACGCAGAGACGCTGTGTTGAACTAGTTCAATTTTTTACTCGCTTCAAATAGAATTTTCTTCTCTTCTTCATTAAGACTCTGGTAACCATCTTTGCTGATCTTATCAAGAATATCGTCAATCTGCTTTTGAGCTTTTATCTGTTCTTCGTTGTTCCTGTTTGTGTAGTCATTGATGTTATACACCTTTGCATCTGTTACATCGCCGTAGCTTTCAGTCCGCTTCTTTGTATTACTGAATGTTGACGCAAACTTTGAAAAAACATTAGTACTCTGCGTTCTTCCATAAAGACTATCAAATCGATAACCATCAGAGAGCAGATAGACAAATCCTACAAGAGCACCGCCAAGATGCGCAAAATGTGCAACTCCATCCATACTTCCAACGGAAAATATTTCAAATGCCATATACATAACAACAAAATATTTTGCCTTGATCGGAAGCAGAAAATAGACGTAGATGAGCCGATCCGGAAACATCATTCCAAATGCAAGAAGAATTCCATACACCGCCCCCGATGCACCAACAGTCGGACCAACTGAAGTGAACATTGGGGCAATCAACAAATTCGCCAATCCTCCGCCAAATCCACAGAGCAGGTAATAGATGAAGAATTTTCGAGAACCCCAAACATGTTCCAGTTCCATTCCAAACATCCACAATGCAAGCATGTTAAAAAGAATATGGGTAAAACTTGCATGCATGAACATATATGTGAACAATTGCCAAAAACCAAAACCGCTCCCAAATGGCCACAAAGCAAATGCCTGAAAAAAGAACTGTTCAAAGGAAAAATCTCCAACATGAAAATTTCCGAGAAACATCATTCCCAAAAATACCGCACCATTTGCGATCAGCAATGCTTTTATTACCGGAGGAAAAAATTGGAATCCGCTGAAGAAACTTGGACGATTATAAGCCATAGAGTATAGTAGTAAGACCTGTCGCGTTTTAAAACCGCGGCAGGTCTGAGTTTATAAGTTATTTATTATTCAACGCTGCAACGCCCGGAAGTTCTTTTCCTTCTAAAAATTCAAGTGATGCGCCGCCACCAGTCGAGACATGCGATACTTCTTTTTCCAATCCTGCCTTTGCAATAGCTGCAGCAGAATCTCCTCCACCGACGATCGTTGTAGCACCAAGTTTTGTTGCATCAACTAGAACTTGTGCTATTGCATTTGTTCCTTTTGCAAAGTTGGACATCTCAAACACACCCATCGGACCGTTCCAAACAACCGTCTTCCCTTTTCGGATCTCTTCGCTGAATAATTTGATCGTTTCAGGGCCAATATCCATTCCAACACTATCGGCAGGAATTGCATTGACCTTCACTATCGTTGTTGGTGATTCATTATCAAATTTTTCAGCAACTACACAATCGACCGGAAGAAGAAGTTTGATATTCTTCGCTTTTGCTTCATCGATCAATTGTTTCGCAAGAGCGATCTTATCCTCTTCTAACAACGATTTCCCGATTTCCATTCCCTGCGCTTTGAAAAATGTGAACATCATGCCGCCGCCGATCAGCAATGCATCAACTTTTCCCATCAGATTTTGAATAACATCGATCTTTCCCGAAATTTTAGCACCGCCCATAATAGCTACATACGGTTTTACAGGATGGCTCGTAGCCTTTTCTAAATATGCCAGTTCTTTCTCCATCAGAAATCCGGCAACCGCAGGAAGGTAATGAGCTACCGTTTCCGTGGATGCGTGAGCTCGATGCGCGGATCCAAAAGCATCATTCACAAAAACATCGCCAAATTCGGCGAGCTGTTTTGCCATTACTTCACGATCAGCCGGTTCTTTTGATGTTTCTTCTTTATGAAAACGAGTATTCTCAAGCAGCAATATTTCACCCGGTGCTAAAGAGTCTACCATCTTTTTAGTTTCCGGACCAATCGCAGCCGGGGCCAGTTTTACAGGTTTGCCTAATAATGAAGAAAGACGTTCGGCAATCGGTTTCATTTTATGTTTTCCTTCGATGAACGATGCTTCATCAAACGGTTTTCCATCTTTTTCTGCTTTCTCTTTTGCCTTCTTTGCATCTTTTTTTGGATCGCCGAGATGCGACATGAGCACGAGTGATTTAGGACTGTGTTCAAGAATATAATTGATGGTCGGCAATGCCGCTTTAATGCGAGTGTCATCCTGAATGACACCATTTTTTAACGGAACATTGAAATCAACGCGTAATAACACGCGTTTGTTCTTTACGTCAATATCATTGATAGTTTTTTTATTCATAATAATGATCGCTTTCTAATGAAACAAAAGGGCTGAACCCGAAAGACGAGATCAGCCCTTGCTTAGGTTTTATTTTCATTGCGAAATTGTTCGCATTCGCAAAGTTCACTTGCTTACTTTGTAGTCCCTGCCATCTTGATTAACAGATCAACAACTCGGCATGAATAACCCCATTCATTGTCGTACCAAGAAACAACTTTAAAGAATCTCTTTTCTCCTTTTAAATTGTTTTGTACGGTTGCAAGAGAATCATAGATAGAAGAGCGATTATCATGAATGAAGTCTGTTGACACAACTTCTTCATTCGCGTAACCGAGAATGCCTTTTAAATATGTCTCGGAAGCTTTTTTGAACAGTCCATCGATCTCTTCGATCGATGTATCGCGTGTTGAACGGAACGTAAGATCGACGACCGAAACATCCGCCGTAGGAACACGGAACGACATTCCGGTCAATTTTCCTTTTGTTTGCGGAAGAACTTCACCAACCGCTTTTGCTGCACCCGTGGTCGATGGAATAATATTGATCGCAGCAGCGCGTCCGCCTCTCCAATCTTTCTTGGAAGGACCATCAACTGTTTTCTGGGTTGCAGTGTAAGAGTGGATCGTTGTCATTAAACCTGTCTCAATTCCAATTCCTTCTTTCAAAAGAACATGAACAACAGGAGCTAAACAGTTTGTTGTGCATGATGCATTTGATACGATAACATGTTTTGCTGCATCGTATTCATTATCATTAACGCCCATTACGATCGTTTTTACATCACCTTTTCCGGGAGCAGAAATAAGAACTCGTTTCGCACCGCCGGCAAGATGTCCTTTGGCTTTTTCGGAATCGGTGAACAATCCGGTTGATTCGATGACGATATCAACGCCGAATTCTTTCCACGGTAATTGTGAAGGATCTTTTTGTGCTAAAATACATCGGATTTTATTTCCATTAACAACAAGAACATCATCTGCCTCGAGTGATGGGTTGCTTTTCTCACTGCCTAGTGTTCCTTTGAATTGACCATGAACCGAATCATACTTCAATTGATATGCAAAATATTCCGCATCAGTGCTGACATCAACAACCGCGACAACATCGATGGATTTTCCAAGAACACCTTTATCAACCATTGCACTGATCACTTGACGACCAATTCTACCAAAACCATTAATACCTACTTTAACTGCCATATTGATATACTCCTAGAAGAAAAATGCTTGATTTTGTTCGTTTACAGTTCAAAATTACCAAGAAATTGAGTCAGAAGCAAACATTGAAACTCTGATGATATTCTGGTATTTTCATTCAATGAATATTTTCTCCCTCTTCTCCTCAAAAAAAATTGAACCGTTGTGGCATCATTCATCCACCAATGTTTTGTGGCGTGTCATGTTCTCGCACAATGGCAAGATCATCATTGAAGACAGAAATACGGAAACAAAATCTACATCCTTTTCCTGCTTGGATTCGACAAATGGTAATCCAATGTGGAAGGGGAAAATACTTGGCGAACAATGGTGGATCGGGCTCGATGGAATAACGAATGAGCGAATATATTTACATGGCTTCAAAAAACCCGATATGCCGGAGAACAAAAATATCATTTCCGTAGACGTCAATTCCGGAGAGATCTTGTGGAGAAATAATGAATGCACATTCTTAGCCATCCAATCTCCGTTTATATATGGATATAAAGACCTCTTTGAACGGAGAGTTTACTATAGAATAAATGAGAATGATGGAAAAACTGTCGAGGAACTTGCCTCGTTGCCAGAAGAAATTGATCCAAATAGCCAACATGAAAAAATTGATTTCCTTTTCCCCCGCTCGCTTCCTGAATCGGAAGTTGAATTATGGAATATCGTTCGCAGTGAGATCGAATGCACCAATGTTGAATACATCAAAATCGGGAAATACTTGCTTTTTAATACATATACATCGCATTCCAACTCTGCAATGGGATTGAAAAATACTTTCTATATCATTGACAGTTCAACCAAGAAAAAAGTATATTTTGATGTGTTGAACGAATTTACGCCATATGCTGTTCCCGAGTCTTTTTTTGTTGATAAGAACATGAATGGCAAATCCAAATCCTTGGGAACGATCTATTATATAAAGGAACGAAAAACACTCGTTGCAACACACTTATCGTAAGAACAAAATCTGCAAAAAGCTCAATCAAGGAATTATTTATGGAACTCGGACAAATTATCTTCACTATCGTTTTTCTCGCATCGCTCTTGTTTTTTGGCATTAGCATTAAGCGACTCATTATTACGTTGCGGCTGGGAAAGTCAGATGATCGTTTTAACAATATTCCTGCAAGGCTGAAGAATGTCTTTACGATCGCATTTCTGCAGACAAAATTATTACGTGAACCAGTCGCAGGGACATTGCATCTATTTATCTTTTGGGGATTCCTTGCCCTTTCCCTTGTTGTCGCAGAATCTATTTTAGAAGGGATCTTTGGACGCTTTTCATTTTCTTTTCTTGGGGTTGGATATAAAGTCATCACATTTTCTCAAGAGATCTTTTGTCTTCTCGTTATGGTTGGCGTCATCGGTTCGTTGTGGAGAAGATTCATCACAAAAGTAAAACGCCTGCAAGTTGATGCACACGGAAGTAAAGATGCAGCAATGATCCTCTCGTGGATCTTGTTGATCGTCACTTTCACGTTGCTTCAAAATGCAACCCGAATACGATTGAATATGATTGAGCCGAGCTGGCAATACCCACTATCATCGTCGTTGAATTCATTATTTGAATATAATAGAGCTACATACGTAGCGGAGAATGTATTCTGGTGGGGTCATATAACTCTCGTTCTAGCTTTTTTGAATTATCTTCCGTATTCAAAACATTTACATGTTCTTACATCAGTGCCCAATGTATTCTTTTCATCGCTGAAACCCAAAGGAGCATTACATCCAATAAATCTTCAAGATGAAACATTGATGAAGTTTGGTGTCACGGATGTAGAAGATCTAACATGGAAACAATTATTGGATGGTTATACGTGTACTGAATGCGGACGATGTGAATCAGTGTGCCCTGCAAATATCACCGGCAAGTCTCTCTCCCCGCGTAAAATTATTGTTGATACCCGCAGAAGAACTTCTGAAAAATCTCCGATCATGATCGCCGGAACTGCAGAAGCGAATCCACAGATAATGTCAAACACGTTACTTGATAACTTTATCACTGATGAAGAATTGTGGTCATGCACCACCTGCATGGCGTGTGTGAATGAATGTCCCGTGATGATAGAACATGTGGATGAAATTGTCGATATGCGCCGCGGATTGGTATTGAATGAATCCCGATTTCCACCGGAGTTAAAAACAGTATTCGATAATCTCGAACGGAATTTTACGCCGTGGGGATTCTCACATTCAACACGCGCCGATTGGGCTGAAGGATTGAATATTCCTACAATGGCTCAGGTCGGCGATGCAAAGAATGTCGATGTACTATTCTGGGTTGGATGCGCCGGCGCATACGATGCGCGATATAAAAAAGTGTCGGTAGCATTTTCGAAATTAATGCAGCACGCTGGAATTTCATTCGCCATTCTTGGCACAGAAGAAAAATGTAACGGTGATGCTGCTCGAAGAATGGGAAATGAATATTTAGCTCAGACCATGATGGCGGAAAATATCGAAACATTGAATCGGTATAATGTAAAGAAGATCGTTGCCACCTGCCCGCATTGTTTCCATTCACTCAAAAAAGAATATCCGCAATTTGGCGGCAACTTTGAAGTTGTTCATCACACAGATTTTTTGAATACGTTGGTTGATGAAGGAAAAATTACTATTCCAACGGAGGAAAAACCTTCGGGCACTGTTACATACCATGATTCTTGTTATTTATCTCGTTATAATGACATTATCGATTCACCAAGAAAAGTATTGGAAACGACCGGTGCCAAACTTGTTGAGATGCCTCGTTCAAAAGATAAAGGATTATGCTGCGGTGCGGGTGGCGGAAGAATGTGGATGGAAGAAACAACAGGGAAACGCATCAATATCGAACGGACTGAAGAAGCACTTTCCACAGGAGCAACCACGGTAGCGTCCGCTTGTCCGTTCTGTATGACGATGATGAGCGATGGTGTAAAAGCCAAGGATGCTGCGGAAAAAGTACAAGTGCGGGATGTTGCAGAACTTTTGCTCGACGCCGTAGAAAAAAAATAATCTATTTTTCAAAATTATTGTGACCATTAAAGCCGCCATATCGACAACCAAAGAACGAATGCCCAGCGTTGAAGAACGCCTTGAGTGGTTTGCCGAATACGAAAAGGTGAAAAAGGTACCGGCTGTCTGCAAAAAATTCGGTATCAGCCGTAAGACTTTTTATAAATGGTGGAAACGATATAACAAAGCGGAACACACAACTGACAGCCTAAAGAATCGTTCACGAAAACCACACAATAATCCACGCGCTACACCGGAGCATGTCATTCAACGATTGAAGAATCTCCGCGAACAAACCGGATTCGGTCAGAAACGATTGCAATTGTATCTTTCAATTTGGTACGGTATCGATCTTGCTGAGAACACCATCTGGAAAATATTGCGTCGCAGTGGTATCGATATGAAGGGAACAAAGTCAAAACGGCGGAAAGTAAAACCGCACGATGCACTGCTCCCCGGCGACCGCGTTATTATTTTTGTTAAACAATTTGAAAAACCGATCAACCGACAACGGTATTATTATTATGCGGCTGTAGACGAATGTACACATCTTCGTATTGCAAGAATGTATGCTCGTCATTCAACACTCTCCGCATTGGACTTTGTTCAAAATCTATTGACGATGTTTCCGTTCCCTATTCATTATCTGCATACGCCTTTGGATAATGCATTTACCAGTATTGCTACATCGCGTTCAAAGACTCATGCATTCACGCAAAATTTACGCCGGCTTGGTATTAAACAATATGCACCGACACGCAAACAGGCACAATCTAAACTGCAGCAAGAACGGTTAAAAAAATTTGATACACCAGATGCATTCCTCTCGTTCTCCTTCAATTCTCAGATCGATGCCGAACGTTTGATAGCCAACCACCTCCTGGATTACAACAATAATCAACCTCGAAAAGAGATCGGGATGTTAACTCCGATCGCCAAATTGAGGATGTTCGAACAATTCGCCGACACCAAAGAGTTTAATCCGAAAAAAGAAATAAACTAGAAACCATCTGCACATTGATTTTTTTGTGGCCATGTATTGGGTGGCTCTCACAACCATATTCCCATATCCTTTTCGTTGGAATACAATTCTCTTTTGACTATTTTTAAAATAGAACACATACCCAGGAGCCTTCCATGAAAAAAACGATTGTACGATACTTAATATTATTAGTTCTCATTTTTGCAGTGCAATCCGTGTACAGTCAACGCACAATTCGTATGAATTTGGAGCGAATGGTGTCAAATGCTGGTATCATCATACACGGAACCGTAGCAACAGTAGAAACAAAGATCGATCAGGAATCGAATATTCTTTCAACCTTTGTTACGATTGATGTGAAAGAGAATTTCTATGGCGTAAGCCAACCATCAATAACCATTAAAATGCTTGGCGGAAGTTCTAAAACAAGAACGGTAAAATTTGCAGAGATGCCGAAGTTCACCGTTGGAGAAGAATTTGTCGGATTGTTTTATGCCCCAAGCAAGCTAGGATTTTCAAGTCCGGTTGGAATGGGACAGGGGAAATTTTCCGTTGTGAACGATGAAAAGACAAATACCGTTATTGTAAAGAATTCTTTTAACAATAAAGATCTTTTTGCAAAGCTTCAACACGGTTCTGCACTGACAAAAACTGCGGCGATTCATTCACCACAGTCACTGTCACTTGCGGATCTTTCACAATCCATCCGTTCATTCATCACCATTTTAAAAAAGTAATACTATGAAAAAATGCGATCGACTATCATTGATGATAACAGCAGGGATCCTTTTCTCTTCAACATTGTTTTCCGGAGGTCCTCTTCAAACCTTGAATGGAAAATCAGTCCGATTTAAATCAAATGTTCTCACCTACTCGCTCGATCGAGGTGCTTTTGGAATTTTTACAAGCAAACAGGCACGCGATCTTGCAAATTCCAGCTTTAAAGTGTGGGACGATGTTGCGTCATCGAATGTAACATTTCAACACAGTGATGCAGATACATTGTTAGTTGATGTGAACGGAACAAATTTTTTGGACTATACAAACTTAGACAGTGCTAAACTTGATGGAATAAATCCAATTGTGTTTGACAGCGACGGCGCGATCACCGAAGCATTGTTTGGTACCGGCGCATCAGCAGATGTTATTGGGTTTGCATATTCGGAAGACCGTGACAATGACGGTTTCTTAGACGAAGGCGAAGCATTTATGAACGGAAAATTTGCCGATGGCTCTGCCACTAGCTTTACACTGGCAGAATGGAAATCGACTTTTGTTCACGAATTTGGACACTTCCTTGGCCTTGACCACACACAGATCAATGGAGAATTTGTGAATGATGCCAAAAAGACTCTCTACATTCCAACAATGTATCCAACTGCAACCGCTGATGATGTTCCGCTTGGCGACCTCAACCCGGATGATATCGCGGCAATTTCAAATCTTTATCCAGAACCGACATTCTTAACTGGAACAGGGAAAATTTCCGGGACAGTGAAGAGAGCCAACGCATTCACTGTGGTACGTGGTGCAAATGTCATTGCAATTAGTACTGGTGCAGATTCTTTGATGAATCAAATATCAACGGTAACAGATTATTATGAGCAGAACAGCGGCGATTATACGATCATCGGTCTTGCTCCCGGTTCGTACTTTCTACGAATTGAACCAATCAATCCTGATTTTAACGGCGGATCCAGCGTGGGACCTTATGCATATGATGCAACGGGGCTTTCATTTCAAAATCCTGTAACATTAGATTATTATAACGGTGCAAACGAATCAAGTGACCCACTAACTGACGATCCGATGCAAAAAACACCCATAACAGTTACCCAAGGGATCACAACTACTAATATCAATTTATATGTAAATAGAAAACCGATAAGTGCACCATTGTTAGTGGAAGGTTTTCTTTTTTCAGGATTGTTGACCGCAAACGGATGGGCAGCACACAGCGGAACAACCAATTTTCTTTCAACAACTACTGGTCTTTCAATTGGTGGTGCCGTTGACTACGCAACAACTGTAAATGCAGTGTTCGTCTCAAATCTAGGCGGCGAAGATGTGAACAAAGGCTTTGTTGAGCAAAGCGGTAACGGCACGACAATTTATACAAGAATGTTGGTAAAGGTGACCGATACAGCAAACACAAAAACCGGTGATTATTTTTTCCATTTAGGAAATAGAACTTCACCAACAAGTTTCTCTTCATTCAGTTCGCGTGTCTTTGTGAAATTAACAGGAGGAGTCGTTAATTTTGGAATCAGCAATACATCAACGCCAACATATGCTGCTGCAAATTTTTCAAAAAACTCTGTATACCAACTTATCACAAAGTACACAATCAACACCGCAGGCAACGATGAGACAAAATTATGGGTATTTACACGCACAACCATAGAGGATAATGCAGGAGCTGCAGCCGTAATAAATTCTTCAACTGCAGGAGATGATGTGATCAATGCTGTTGGAATTCGGCAGGGCAGCGCTACAACTTCGGTTCAATTAGTGTTAGATGATATTAGCATCAATACTTCTTGGCCTCAAATTACAGGTGTAAAAAACATTTCTTCAGATATTATTCCAACGTCAATCGAATTGATGCAGAACTATCCAAATCCATTCAACCCGACAACGTCCATTCGATTTGCATTGCCATCATCTGAAACAGTACGACTGAAAGTTTTCGATGTTCTTGGAAGAGAAATTGCTCAGCTTGCGGAAGGTCGGTTTGAAGCCGGTATTCACGAAGTGCGATTTGATGCCCGCCAATTATCAAGTGGTACTTATTTTTATTCACTTGAAGCAGGGACACATCGCGAGATCAAAAAGATGATGTTAATGAAATAATTTTAGATATAAATATCTCTATCGCTAAAAAGGGCTGATCATTCAGCCCTTTTTTAATATTCTAGACATTTTTCATTTATCCGGTCAATTACGTTGCGACCATTCCTTCACCAAAACGGGTTTGATAATTTTTGTGAATTCACCGTATGCTTCTTCTTTAAAATGAAGCTGATCTTCACGATATAATTCTACTCGCGGATTTCCTTTTGGATCAAACAACACCGGATTGACATCGATGAATTTTCTCCGTGGTGATTTTGAACAAAATTCTTTTATGATTGCATTCGTTGAATCAATGGCGCCCCATTTGGCTTTTCGTACCGGCGAGCGATTCACAGAAACGAAGAATATCTTCGTATCTGGCAGACGTCCTTCCACCCGCTCAAAAAATAGGATGATATTTGACACGATGGTATGCACCGGAACCGATCCGCCGACATCGTTACTTCCGCAATAGTACACAATAATTTTGGGGTGATATGGAAAAACTAACGTGTCCATGAAATACAAAATATCGCTGGTGCGTGATCCGCCAAATGCACGATTGAAGACCGGAAGGGGGTCCATTTGCTCTTTAAGATTTACCCAGAGTCTGAAAATACTGCTGCCGATAAATTCAATGGAGTGCTGCGGAGGCGGATTCAATGAATCTCTTTGTAATAATATTTCTACTTCATTTTGAAAATAGTTCCTGTTCCTTTGCAGTAATGAATCTTGTGAATGTGTAAATTGAATCAGTCCGCACGAAATTATCACGAGACACAATCCATAATATTTTTTTTTGTTTTTCATATTATTGACATCCAAAATATTTGATCCGTTTTATATCAAGACTAAAAATACACCAAAAACAATAACTCAAATGACGCCTGCAACGTAGTATGCTATCCATCTTTACGGTGAATGCTTTCCGGTTCGTATCGAATGGATATTCGCTTCTCCTGCCTGAACTCCAAGACCCATACCGAGACCGATCAACAAACCATCGATAAAATTATCGCGAAACACCGTTGAAGGAATTTGGGTGGATTCCCGCATCATTCCAACGATCAACGTTAACAAGACAAATACAGCGCCATACACGATACCAACCACTAAAAATTTTGCCCCATGAAGTGCGGCAAGCTTTCGTTCAAACAAAAATGCCAGCCAGATGACCGGAAGATTTACACCAAATGACCAGAATCCAGCATTTAACATTGGCATCCAATTTGACGCTATAATGAATTGGAACACACTCATAATGACGGCTGCAGTTATGGAATTTGAAAGACCATACACATGATAGAATGAAAAGATGAATGCTCCACTGATCCCAAACGCCACAAACGCAAAATTTATTCCTGTATAGTTGAAGACTTCACTGCCATGCAGCATCAATCCAAACGTGATGCTCCCTAATGTCCCTGTAAAAGTGATAAGAGCAAGTTTCCAGAGTTGACCAACGATATTTTTCATATTGACCTCCATTAAGTAACTGTACTCTAAATGGAATAGTATCCCATTTATTTTTGCCGTTATTGATTCCTTTTTAATTTAAAAAACCTCTTTCACGCGTTCGCGATCCCGAGGTTGATCTTTTTAATTGACAAACCAAATCCTCTGGTTCGTTGATATGTTTGTTAGAAGGTAGATAATGGTTAACAAAACAGCAATGATAAATCATCTCATATTTTTACGATGATAACATCAATCGGATATATTTATCCGTATTCAATTTAAATATCTCAGTCGTTCAATGATACTATCAATTTTTTTGAAAATGATTCCTGTTTCTGCGCATTGTCAACATTTGAATTTCGATGGTAATATTTTCACTCTTGCTTCACTATCTATTTCCTCGTACGTTAATTATATAATAAAAACCAACGTTTTGACGAATACTGCAAATTCAATCCTAAGACCTTTCGTGATGACGAAACCGTATAACCATTAAGGATAGAATGATATTTTTTATTGGTGGAATCGGACCTTCAAAAGGCAACAGCACGTTTATTATGGTAACCATCACACTTTAACTTCATTGGTATTTATATGAAAAATAAATTAACCGTTTTATTTCTACTGATCTGTGCTTTCAATAGTTCAGCGCAACAACAAGGAAAAGAGATGAACACTATCAATCCATTCATCAAAGAGTTCGAAACTCCGTTCGGCACACCTCCGTTCGACAAGATAAAGAATGAACACTTTATGCCAGCATTCAAACAAGGAATGGAAGTGCAACAACAGGAAGTACATGCGATCATCAATGATACACTCTTTCCCACGTTTCAGAATACCATTGAAGTGCTGGACAGAACTGGCGATATGCTCGGAAGAGTAAGTGCCGTATTCTTTTCGTTACAGGGAGCAAACACCAACGACGAGATCCAGAAGATCGCCAACGATGTGACTCCGTTGCTCAGCAAACATCAAGATGATATCTACTTAAACGCAAAATTATTCCTCCGAGTCAAAACTATTTATGACTCGCGCCGTACTGCAGGATTGAATCCGGAGCAACTGAAACTTCTCGAAGATTATTACTCTAATTTTGTCCGCGGCGGTGCAAGCCTCCCACCGGAAAAGAAAGAACGCTTCCGCGCGATCAATGAAGAACTTTCGATACTTTCCCTTAAGTTTGACGAGAATGTTCTGAAAGAGACCAATAACTTCAAACTTGTGATCGACAAAAAGAGCGATCTTGCCGGACTCCCGCAAACGGTGATTGATGCAGCCGCAGAAACAGCGGCAAAATCCGGAGCACAAGGAAAATGGATCTTTACCGTAAAAAAACCGAGCATGATTCCGTTCCTTCAATATGCAAAGAGACGAGAACTCCGCGAAAGATTATTGAACGCATATATCATGCGCGGAGACAACAACAGCGAGTATGATAACAAAGTAATCGCTGCAAAGATCGGTGCGCTTCGTGTGGAACGGGCAAATCTTTTAGGGTTCAAGACGTACGCCGAGTTCTCGCTTGACCGAACAATGGCAAAGACTCCGCAGAATGTATACGATCTCTTAAACAAGCTGTGGGAACCGGCACTCAAGAATGCCAAGATCGAGCGCGATGAAATGCAGACGATGATCAAAAAAGAAGGCGGAACATTTACGATTCAACCATGGGACTGGTGGTATTACGCAGAAAAAGTACGCAAACAAAAATATGATCTGGATGAAAATGAGCTGAGACCATATTTCTTAATGGAGAATGTTCGGAAAGGAGTGTTCGATCTCGCGGCAAAATTATACGGCATTCAGTTTATCGAAAGAAAAGATATTACAACGTATTCCGATGAAGTGACCGTCTTTGAAGTAAAAGAAAAAGATGGAACAGATATTGGATTGCTATACACCGACTATTTCCCCCGTCCTGGAAAACAGGCCGGCGCTTGGTGCGGTGCATTCCGGTCGCAAGAACGACGTAACGGTCAAATGATCACACCGTTAGTGACAAATGTGGGAAATTTTTCAAGACCGATCGGAGATAAACCGTCGTTACTAAGCATGGATGAAGTGGAAACATTGTTCCATGAATTCGGACATGCTTTAAACGCACTCTTCTCCAATGTAACTTACAAAGGATTGTCTACTCCGGGCGATATCATAGAACTTCCTTCGCAGATCATGGAGAACTGGGCATTCAATCCGGAAGTAATGAAAACATATGCATTCCATTATAAAACGGGAAAGATCATTCCGCAAACCTTGATCGATAAGATCGAAAAAAGCAGCAAGTTCAATCAAGGTTTTGCCACCGTTGAATATCTTGCAGCAAGTTATCTTGATATGAATTGGCACACACTGACATCAACCACTCCGGTTGAGACAAACGCGTTCGAGAAAGAATCATTGAACAAGATCAGTCTTATACCAGAGATCGTTTCGCGGTACCGATCAACGTACTTTCTCCATATCTTCAGCAGCTCGTACTATGCGTCAGGCTATTACTATTATATTTGGGCTGAAGTGTTGGATGCAGACGCGTTTGAAGCATTCAAAGAGAATGGCTTGTTCGATCAGAAGACTGCGCGGTCATTTCGCGACAACATTCTTGCACGATTGCAGGCAGACGATGCAATGACACAGTACGAACGGTTCCGCGGCAAGAAACCATCAATCGAGCCGTTGCTGAAACGGCGTGGATTGAAATAAAATTAATAGCAGATCATAATTGCAGTCGAGCATTTTTTTTTTTATATTTATCAATATTCATTTACTTACTCAATAGTTGGTAGCTTTAGTGGTTACCAATTAATTGGTTTTTTGGAGGAAGTTGAGATAAAAGAGTAAAAAACTGCTTAGGTTGGTGAAAAGAGTTGGCGGGGTAGCTCAGCTGGTTAGAGCGTCGGAATCATAATCCGTAGGTCGGCGGTTCAAGTCCGCCCCCCGCTACATCTGTTATGAAAATGGCGATCTTTCGATCGCCATTTTTTTATTCTCAATTTTAAAAACCGTACAATTGTCCTATAGTCCAGTTATGGATAAACCAACTCTGTGACTTTGACTGAATATCGAATATGGTTCGGTTACAAATGCATAATCAATTTTTGCAATGAGAACGCCTAACTTCGCACCAATACCAATACCCGCTGATGGATATTGAGTTTGTTGAAATCCGGTTCTTGCTTCAAAAATAAAATTTTCCTGCACCGTTGCCTGATACCCGAAACCAATATTTAAGATTTTTCTCGATTTAATATCGTTCATATCTTCAAATACAAAATCTGCCGCGGCAACAATTCCTTTTAGATTGATGCCGGCTCCAAGACGCAAGACACGCGGTAAATCATTTACACCAACTTTTCCGGAGAAGTTCTGAAACATTACTGATGTGGTAACATCTGTTCCAAGCATTTCCGCCCGATAGCGCAAACCAAAATCCACACTATATCCATTATCAATTTGCACATTAAGGTCTTGACGAATATATTTGAACGTTGTTCCGATTGACACATTTTCGTTAGGAGCTAATGCATACGATAATGCTGGAACAGTATTCATTACGTTAAAACTGCCTGTCTTACTGTTGTTATCATCATACCCCATAATATCCTTAACGCCGGAAGAAGCAAAACTTGCACCTAATACACCAAGGGGAAGCCTAAAAGCAAATGCAGCTGATTGAAACTGACGGTCTAACCCTAAATTGATAGCAGAAAGTGAAGTGAAGCTGTAACTTTTAATAAGAGCCAACCCTGCCGGATTCCAATATGTTGATGTTGCGTCATCGGTTAACGCTGTGAACGCATTCCCAAAACCAGCTGCTTCAACCGAGGTAGAGAATTGTAAGTATGGAGCAGCATAATTTTGCGCTACTACCGATTGAAATAACAGCACACCGAAAAACATGAATGCTGCCGCAATGTGAAGTAGATTTTTCATGATTATCTCCTTTATATTTTATTCAACTTTGATATTCTTGAAATATTCAGCATGGAGATCGCCTCCATGCCGAATTTTACGATTTCGTTTACTTCTTAACCGCAATAACTGCCTTAAAGGTCGCCGTTTCCGTTTTATTCAGATCAAGAGCAGTTATCTTCAAGAAATATACTCCATTCGCCAACGGTGATCCGTTCAGCCGACCGGTGAATTTGATTCCGGAAGAAACACCAGCCGGAATCGTCAGACGATCGATGATAGAACCAACACTGCGACCAAGCCAGTCGAACACTTCAATCGTAACAACCGCTGTGCGCGAGAGTCTAAAGAATACATTGGCATCATTCGCATCAGGATTGAACGGATTTGGATAGATATGGAAATCTTTAACACTCAAAATAGTTTCTTCTGTGATGAATTGAGTGCTTGCGCTATTTCCAACTTTGTCGCTGACACTAATCTTTATTGTATTACCGATGTTCTTAGGTTTGTATACTAAGATGGAATCCGAGAATGTTAACCCATTCGAAAGATTTGTCATTACCGTAGAATCTTTTTTCTCACTATCAATTTCTACAACTTTGAACGTCAACGTATCAATACCAGATTCACCATCCAAAATCCTCACTCTCACACCGGTTCCATCACTGTTTTTGCTTAGGACGGTAAGTGTTGGAGCAATTGTATCCGATGATAGTGTGTTAAATTCAAACGTTGTTGAATTGCCGGCGTAATCTTTAACAGACAAGAATATAAAACTTCTGCTTCGTTTCGCTTTATAACTTAGAATGTTGTTCTTGTAATTCATTAAATCTGCTTTTGTTGCAAGTGTTGCAAGAACAGTATCATTCTTGGTGCTATTGATTTCCATGAGACTGATACTTGATGAATCAACGCCAGAGAAATCATCACTGATCTTAAGTCTTACACCAACACCTTCAACTGTACTCTTTAATACTGATACTGTCGGTGCAAATTTATCAAGCGAAACTCTAAAATTAAATGGTTTGCTTTGATTACCGGCAATATCGCTTACTCCGTTCAGAGTGGAGAATCCGTACCGTTTTAACGAATCAAAGTCTACAGTTGTTAGATTTGTGAGACCGTCATTGACGACAATTTCATATCCGTCAAAAGGAACACGTACCAAATTATCAACAACATCAAATGAAACTCGAACTGAATCGCCATTATAATCCCATTTCATTTGGCCGGGTGATAATCGATAGAGATATTGTTCAATATCAATTCGCTGTACCGAATCAACTGTTACGCCTCGTGTCGCAAAAAGATCAACAAATACTGTTGAAGAATCGACTTTCGATGCAGGAACAGTTACCGATGATGGATCTTTGAGAGTAAATGTAACGGTACGGTTTCCATAATATCCGAGAGTCGGAGTTGAATTTGCAATATATACCGGTTTACGATCAACAAAGAAGTCTAACGATTTATCAAGTCTGTTTCCGTTATTATTCTCTATAATAAATCGAACTGTATGTTTCCCTTCATCAAGGTTAAATAATGTGTTTGTCAAAGAAACAGTACCTCTAAATCCTCTATCCCCATCGATGAACGTTGGAGAAAATGTAGCTCTTACGTTATCAATATAGAGTAACGGTGAGGTTGTTTTTAGTCCAGAAACATTATCTGC
>JANXZD010000224.1 GCA_025355705.1 Bacteroidota bacterium
CCTCCTAAGAAACTGAGAGATTTTCGTGCTTCAAGTTCGAAGCCCCTGTTGGTAGCTTGGTTTGAATTAAACCACGTACGTGTACGAACGGAAGAGAAGCCCAGTTGTTCTTCGATGGCTCCCGAAAGTGTTTTATAAAAATAGCTGAATGCAATCACTTCGCCGGCATTCGGGAAGATCTCAAAACGAACGTCATAATTGTGAATGTACGATCGTTTTAAATTTGGGTTGCCGCCGATAATTTCATACGTGATAAAATCATAGAATCCTGATGATGCTAATTCACGGAATTCCGGTCGGTTCACTGTATGACTATACGCAAACCGCAGATTCACTACTTCGTTGAACATATAGGTCAAATTTGCCGAGGGAAGAATGTCAATATTCTTTAGCTGTGTTTCGTCTTTCGGACCATCGATCTGATATGAACGGGGAATAAAAACGTTTTGAAGAGAATTCTCCAATCGCGCACCGCCCGTAAATCTGAAATCATTTTCAAAAAGGCTGAATGGAACGTCGACCATCGCATATCCTGCAACAATCTCTTGATCTCCTGAATAATTATCTGTCGGCTTTGATGATTCTTCCATTTTGAATTTAGAGCCGCCAAAATTTAATGGGTCATAAATCACGTCGATCGGAAGTTGTACTAATGCCGGATCGTATCGAACAAAAGCTACATTAAAATAGCGTATCTCATAATTCGTTGTTTTCTGTTCGTAGAAAGAACCAAATTTAATTTTTGCCTGTTCAATTGGCAAAGCAAAATCCACTTGATAATCATTTGTTTTGTTATTGAGGTGACCCCAAGATCGTTGATTCGTCGCTGCGTCGTATGGCGTAGTATCAGGAACATCCGTTGCACGATAGTACGTTACATCTTTTCGGTCTGGATCTTGCCGAGAAGAAGTCGATCTTGCAATTTTCCACTCTGCGTTTACATTTCCGATGTCGGGAAAATTATGTTCGCCCGAAAGTATACCTGTATACGTCTTTCGTTCACTCCATTGTGTTGATGAAAAAATATTTTGAGTGGCATTGTTGCCGTCAATGCCGTTAAAATTACGGATCTCATCATCAGCTGTTTGGCTGTAGTTGTTCTTGAACGATAATTTATGCAACCCTGAAAATTTGTAACTAAGATTCAACATTCCGCCCCACAATACGGAAAAATTATCCTGCGTCCCTTTGATATTGCGTGAGATCTCGATTGCATTGATCTCTTTATAGTTCCGCTGAAAAGAATTTCGATAAGAAATGGCCCCGATATAACCGATTTGCCCACTCTCCTGATCTTGTTCATCGATCAAAAAATTGTCTCCGAACGAAAGGCTTAACGATGTATTCATTGGAGCAGTTCGTGATTTCGGAGCCCATGAATTCGGTAATTCTTTTGCTAGATCTGTTACATTCTCAGGAATATTTGGCAACGATCTTGTACCATCATCCGTTGCTAGCCAATCACTCTTACCACCCTGTGACGATTGAAAGTTTTTAAATGTTGTGATACTGTTCCAACCGGAAGTAACGCCAAGCTTTATAGTTCTTGATTCTGGAAAATCCAACGTATTCATCTGTACTAAACCGCCAGTAAAATCTCCGGGAAGGTCTGGTGTTGCACTTTTTACAACAGTTGTATTTTCAAGCAGATTAGAAGGGATCATATCAAACGCAAAACTTTTCTTCCCAATCTCAGTGCTACTAACGCTTGCCCCGTTTAACGTGGTTCCATTATATCGTTCCGATGCACCGCGAATAAAAACAAATTTATTATCTACAATAGAAAGACCAACGACACGTTTTAGTACATCGCTGGACGTAGCATCAGGGGTCTTTTTCATTTGTTCAGAACTGATACCATCACCGATGCTGGCTGCTTTTTTTCGATCCGCAAGGATCGCACCGTCCCCGGATTTGATCACAGAAGCACTGATGACAACTTCCTGCTGTTGAATTCCTTGATCTTCGCGTATGTTAACGTTCAATAATGTTTGTTCTCCATTGTTAAGTGCAACTCCTGAGATCAATTTTGTTTCATACCCAAGGAATGAAATTCGAACATTATACATCCCCTCCGGCACTTTTTTAATCTGAAATTTCCCTTCAATATCCGTTGATGCTCCTAATTTTGTGTCCACAATAAATATATTCGCTCCGATCAAATCTTCCCCGGATTTTTCATCGGTCACTTTACCAATAAGCGATCCTCCAGCTAATACCTGGCGTTGACGGATTTTATCCAAATCACTTTGTCTCAGATCTTGAGATATTGCCGTTGTTGACAAAAAAAGTGTTAAGAAAAGAAAAAAATTAATAATGGATCTAGTCTTCATTGTTTGCCTTATATTGTGTTTTTAACAAAAACTTATGAGTTAAAATCCGATTTTAGTGTTAATATTATGTTACGGTGATGTTACGGTTTGTTTAAACCTCGGTAATGTAATCTTAACATTGTCTTAACAGATGAGAAATGCCTTTGGAGAGTGATGTCGTCCCATTAAACAAATCTATTGAAACCGCTACTGATAACAGTGTGTGTCGCCGTTGATAATTCTTTTACATTAGAAAAATCTGCGGGTGAAATGATGGGATGAATGAGCATTGAGACTTTAATAGAATCTACGCGTAATACTTTCCAAAAATGGTTTGAGAAAGTCATATTGCCGTACCAACAGACAAAATCTCGATTGGATTTACAGACAGGTAAATTATCTATAACTTCATAATTCAGTGTAATTGGTAAGATTATACTTTGTGTAGTAAGGGCGGCGTTGAATAATGCTGGCCTAAAAGGAAAGATCGTTTCTCCGTTACTTGATGTCCCTTCCGGAAAGACGGTAACACAAATGGTATTCTCTAAGGCTTTCTCAATATTCC
>JANXZD010000231.1 GCA_025355705.1 Bacteroidota bacterium
GGTCAACGACGACATCACTCATTCACGCCAAAATGCAATTACGCGAACGGTTGATATCGTAAGTCCCACAGTGGTTGGTATCAATGTTATTGAAGTGCGAGAATATCGCGATCCACTTTCAAATCTTTTCGGTAACGATCCATTCTTCAACCAATTTTTTGGCAACAGGAATTACAAACAAGAAGTAAAAGGACTTGGCTCAGGATTCATCATATCGGCAGATGGATATGTTTTGACCAATGATCATGTCGCAGGCAATGCAAAACAAATTACGGTTACGTTAACGAATGGGAAAAAATATCAAGCGGAAATTATCGGTACCGATCTTATTACCGATGTCTGTTTATTAAAAATTACCCCCGAGAAGGGTGAGAGTTTTCAATTTGTCAAACTAGGAAACTCAGATGATATTTTGATCGGTGAATGGGTCATTGCATTTGGTAATCCGTTTGGATTATTTGACAACATTGATAAACCGATTGTCACTGTTGGGGTAGTGAGTGCAAAAGGAATGAACCTTAGTGTCGATAACAATCGTTCATACAAGGGTTTGATACAAACTGATGCTGCAATCAATTCTGGAAATAGCGGCGGCCCATTGGTCAATAGCCTGGGAGAAGTTATTGGAATCAATACCCTTATCTTTACCGGAGGTGTCAGTCAATCAAATATCGGATATGGTTTTGCGCTTCCGATTAACCGAGTAAAGACAATTGTGAGCGAACTTCAAAGTAAAGGAAAGTTCGAACGGAATTTTTGGACAGGGATGGATGTTCGTCCGGTTGATGCTCAAATTGCCCGTTACTTTTCCTTAAAACAAGCGCAAGGTGTTATCGTCAGCGATATTCAAAAAAATAGTCCTGCTGATCGTTCCGGGCTTCTTATCGCGGACATCATCGTAGAAATAAATGGTGAACGGATTCTCAGCAATGAAAGTCTTATGAGCATCATGCAGGAAAGTCGTGCAGGCGATATTTGGAAGATTAAAGTGTATCGCGATAAAAAAATCGTCAACATTGAATTACCATTAGAAAAACAAAAAAAATGATCTCTCGATACACACGTCCTCAAATGGGCAATATCTTTACTGATAATAACCGATATTCGATTTGGTTAGAAATTGAACTTCTTGCGTGCGAAGCTCAGGCAGAACTTGGTGCAATTCCTTATGACGCTGTAAAAATAATTCGAGAGAAGGCGCAATTCGATGTTGAACGTATCAATGAGATTGAATTAGAAGTAAAACATGATATCATTGCCTTCCTGACGAGTGTAGGGGAATTTGTCGGACCAGAATCTCGATTTATTCATCTCGGAATGACATCGTCTGATGTTGTTGATACCGCACTTTCTGTCCAAATGAAACAAGCGGGTGAATTGTTGTTAAAAGATCTAATGGAATTGCGTGATGTTCTTGCTCGCCGTGCTAAAGAATTTAAAATGACTGTAATGATCGGGCGTTCGCACGGAATTCATGCAGAACCTACGACGTTTGGATTGAAACTCGCACTTTGGTTCGATGAAACGAGAAGAAATATCGTTCGATTAAAGAATGCAATTGAAACAATATCGGTTGGACAAATCTCTGGCGCGGTTGGAACGTTTGCTCATTTAAGTCCGGAAGTTGAAGAATATGTCTGTTCTAAACTTGGACTAAAACCGGCTCTCGTCTCAACACAAGTAATACAACGCGATCGTCATGCCGAGTTTTTAACGACACTAGCAGTGATTGGAAGTTCGTTAGACAAATTCGCGACAGAAATTCGTCATTTGCAACGGACCGAAGTTCTTGAAGCAGAAGAATATTTCTCTGCGGGACAAAAAGGTTCTTCGGCAATGCCTCACAAACGGAATCCAATAACGAGTGAACAAATCTCCGGTCTTGCTAGAATCTTACGTGGGAATGCTCAAGCTGCATTGGAGAATGTTGCACTATGGCACGAACGTGATATCTCGCATTCATCGGTTGAACGAGTGATCGTGCCCGATTCATGTATTCTGCTTGATCATATGATCACAAAGTTTACGAATATTATTGACAAGCTTCTTGTCTATCCAGAGAATATGAAAAAAAATATGGATATCACCCATGGATTACTCTATTCTCAGCCCGTACTGCTTGCATTGACGAAAAAAGGAATGAAAAGAGAAGAGGCCTATCGTATTGTGCAGCAAAATGCAATGGATGTATGGAAATCGAAAAAGAGTTTTAAGGAAATGTTAAAAGCTGATTCAGAAATATCTGCTCTCCTCAATGATGCCGATCTTGACGAGGCATTTGATCCGAAAAAAAGTTTAAGCAATGTAGATCATATTTTTAAAAGAGTTGGACTGGAATAAATTATTTTAACGAAAAGGAATTGTATGGCACAAAAATTTCAAAATCTTATCAATGGAAAATGGGTTGACGCAAAATCAGGCAGGACATTCGAAAATCGTAATCCTGCAAATTGGGAAGAAGTTGTCGGTATATTTCCTAAATCCGGTAAAGAAGATGTAGATGAAGCAGTAAAAGCTGCCCGCGCTGCATTTGAAAAATGGCGATTAGTACCGGCTCCAAAACGCGGCGACATTATGCGCACCATCGGTGATCTCATGGTAAAAAGAAAAGAAGAAATTGCCCGCGAAATGACACGAGAGATGGGAAAAGTTCTTGCTGAAACACGCGGTGATGTTCAAGAAGGAATTGATACTGCATATTATGCTTCGGTTGAAGGACGACGATTGTTTGGCAACACCGTTCCATCAGAACTTCCGAATAAATTTGCAATGGCAATCCGGGTTCCGATCGGAGTTGCAGGGATCATTACACCCTGGAATTTTCCGATGGCAATTCCAACATGGAAAATGTTTCCGGCTATTCTTTCAGGAAATACGTGCGTGTTCAAACCGGCAACCGACACGCCAAAAACTGCGGCGATGCTTGTGGAACTGATGATGGATGCGGGACTTCCTGAAGGTGTAGTGAATATCGTCCATGGCGGTGGCGGTGAAGTTGGAAATGCAATTGTTGCTCATCCGGATGTTGATTTGATTTCATTTACAGGATCGACCGGAGTGGGAAAACAGATCACGAAAGATGCTGCTGATACTCTGAAACGCGTTTCGTTAGAGCTCGGCGGAAAGAACGCGCAGATCGTTCTTGCTGATGCTGATCTTGATCTTGCGTTGGAAGCAGTTCTGTGGGGAGCGTTTGGCACAACTGGTCAGCGATGTACTGCAACAAGCAGATTGATTCTTGAAGAAAAGATCTATGATAAATTCATGTCAATGCTTATTGATCGTACAAACAAATTAAAACTTGGCGACGGCCTTTTGCCAGATTCGCAAGTCGGACCTTGTGTCAACGAAAGTCAGCGTAAATCAGTACAGGAATACGTTATGATCGGAAAGAATGAAGGAGCAAAACTTGTTGCCGGCGGATCGATCGCAACAGAAGGAGCTCTTGGAAAAGGTTGGTTTCATCAACCAACAATTTTTGGGGATGTAACGCCGGAAATGAGAATAGCAAAAGAAGAGATCTTCGGACCGGTGCTTTCCGTTATTCGAGCAAAGAATTTTGATGAGACAATTCGAATACTCAATAATACAGAATATGGATTATCATCTTCTGTATTCACAACCGATGTAAACAAAGCGTTCACTGCGATACGTGACATTCAAGCTGGAATTACGTATATTAATTCAGCAACAATTGGAGCTGAAGCCCACCTTCCATTTGGCGGAGTGAAGAAAACTGGGAATGGGCATCGTGAAGGCGGATGGACTGTGTATGATTTTTATACGGAATGGAAAGCTATTTATATTGATTATTCCGGAAAATTACAGCGTGCTCAAATAGATAATTACTAAAAAGATCAACAATCCGTGTTAAAATTTTATATTTTGACACGGTACATTTTTTACGGTTTAGATAATGCATTTACGCAGACAAAAATATAAATATTTGAAAGGAATAGATGGCCGTCCGTACATCGTGGCAATGTACGAGCATCAAGAATTCTACTGAGTTTCCGCATACTTTTAGCATCACTATAATTTTTTTTTGACTCAAAAGTATGAAAGGAGACAGTAATGTCTGCAGCAACAATTCATTCAAATGAAACCTCTGTTTCTTCCAACGGTAACACCACCACATTCACACCAGTGAAGATTGCACCAACGGAAGTTCATCAAACATTATCCCGTCACATGCTTGCCGATGGCTATGATATGGTCATCGATCTCAAAAAAAGCCAGGGTGCATACATTTACGATTCACGGTACGGCAAAAAATTCCTCGATTTCTTTTCTTTCTTTGGTTCATCGGCACTTGGGATGAATCATCCAAAACTGACAACACCCGACTTTTTGGAAAAGCTTGGATATGTTGCAGTGAACAAACCTTCGAACGCCGATGTGTATTCAGTTGAGATGGCGGAATTCGTCGCAACATTCGGCACACTTGCTCAACCGGAATATTTACCGTATGCTTTTTTTATTGATGGCGGAGCGCTTGCCAATGAGAATGCAATGAAAACGGCATTCGATTGGAAAGTGCGTAAGAATTTTG
>JANXZD010000247.1 GCA_025355705.1 Bacteroidota bacterium
CGGGATGATATTAAAAAAGCGATCAAAACTTGGCGTGGAGATAATCATCGAATTTGATATTCTGGGTAGAATACAAAAAATTATAAAAAAAATTTGGCTTTCCTGTATCGATGGATCCCCGTCTCTCGAAGGATGAGTGTCATCTGAGCCTCTTGGCAGCCCTTACAATGATGGGACCAGATGTGGGTCCCATATTGTCTTAATCGTTATGATGTGATATTATATTTTAGGCGGCAAGTTACAAGAGATCGAGAATTTGAAACCGTCTGGATCTCTCAACCGGATTGCTCTTGCGCCCCACGGCATATCTGTAGGCTCCAAATCGAGAGTTCCACCCTTCTCTTTTATCCGTTGTGCAATCTCATCGATATTTTGTTCTGTCCTGATCAGCAGTGAAAACCCTTCAGCTTTGATCCTGTCCCAACCTTTTGCACCATCGTCTTGATTGATCGATATCTTCACATTCCCGGCACTTAATGCAATGCCTCTTAATTTTCCATCACGTTCAATCTTGCGGTCGACCGTGAATCCCACTACGTCTTGATACCATGCAAGACTTTTTGCGAGATCTTTTACAGTGATTGAAACAGCAAGCATAGTTCCTTGGAGTGAATCAGTGCTCATACGTTATCCTTTATCGTTAATTTATTGGTCAATGTTGTTACAACGTGCGCTTGAATAAATATATAACCCTATCATCGTTTAGATGATACAAGATATTTCTGAATGACTGCGTTATACCCTAATATCTTCCCGAGAGTGCCAAGTGTAGCAGCAACAAAATTCTGCATAGGAATGGAAATACTAGCATCATAACCACCATACGAGGCCAGCAGCTTAAGCGTGACGGCTAATTGAAAAGGATTCTTCGGACGACCACGATTATCAACCAAACCATCGCGAGACAGTCCGGCCCGTGTAGCAAACACTCCCATAACATCCTGCACTGCATTCGGACTCACCTCACCAAAATCGTCACGCTGTTGATAGATCAACTCTGTGTCACCGGCATTCCAAGGATGAATGTGCGGCTGACCTGGTGGCATGATGATGGTATCGCCGGCTGTTGCTGTTTTCTTCTCATGGTTTAATTTGTAGAAGGCTTTTCCTGCAACGATCTCGAATGTCTCCGTCCATGTCAAATGCACATGTTCTGGAACATTTGATTGGACGAAGGGCGGGAAATGGTGTTCAAGCAACCAGCCTCAGCCGTTTGTTTCCACTTCGGTTTCCTGAACGATAACTCTGACATGAGTGTTTGGGTCTTCAATCACGAATCCTGAACGGATCATCACATTCCTGGCGTTTCAAAACTGTTTTGAAATAAGGTATTAAAGTTCTAGGTGAGACTAAAGTAGTTGAGAACCGATCAAATGTCAACAGAATTGCAAAATATTGTTTTATATGTCTTTCTTGACAGAACGTTTTACATAGTTGTAGAAAACGAAAGAAAAGTTCTCAATCATCTACCCTATCTACATCAAATAGGCAACTGCTTTTACTTCGAGGTCTTTTAGAAAGATAAGACGCTGTTTTAAAATGAAATAATAGATGGGATCTCATTGCATCCCATATTCTGCCGTTCAAAACGTCATCGTTCGGTATGCTTACCGATATTGATGGGATAATTTAATAGATTTTTTTTTCATCCTAATCGGACCAAGATCTGTAACATTGCAAGACAAATCGTAATAAAGTATATTGAACAAAAACTTAACAATTACTTTCCATGCCTTCCTCCGATAAAGATCTACACAACGATATACTCAAGACCATCGCATATTTTGATATCTTTGGATACCCTCTTACGGCGGGACAGATCTTTTCCTTCTTGCCGCGAAAAGTTGTTTCTGTTGCAGACGTAACATTGGCTGCTGACGCTTTGGTGTTAAAGGGAAAATTGTCGAACGAAAAACAATATTTTTTCCTCCCTACAAATGATAAACGTATCGTAGAAAGACGAATAGTGGATGAAAAGAGAGCAAAAAAAATGCTCTCGTATGCAAAAATCATCTCTGCATTCATCAAACGAATTCCGTTCATTCGAGGAATATTTGTCACCGGTTCTCTTTCGAAAGACATCGCCACATCGTCCAGTGATATCGATTTTATGATCGTAACAGCTCCCGAACGATTGTGGATTTGCAGAACATGGTTAAGCCTATTTAGACAGGTATTCTTGTTCAATAAGTCAAAATTTTTTTGCACCAATTTTTATGTCACTGAAAACGGATATTCTTTAAATCGTAGAAACTATTACACAGCTGTTGAAGTTGTAACGACAAAAGTGATATGGAATGAAAACGCATTTTATCAATATCAACGTTCCAACAATTGGACGAATGAGTTCTTACCAAACATCACGGTAAGTGCAGATAAAAAAATATTGATCTCCAGCTCACCTTCGATTCTACAACGATGCTTGGAATTGATCTGTAACATTTTACCTTTGCGATCGCTGAATCATATGCTCATGGAATTCAATCGGACTCGCAGAAAAAAAACGTTCAAGCATCTTGATCAAAAACAGCTGGATTCTCTGTTCATTATTACACCGGATGTTGCTTCAGTCTGGCCCAACGATCACCAGAAACCTGTCCTCAAACAGTTTCAGGAAAAAATATCTCAATTAGGATTACAGTAACGTTCATGACCAATGTCCTGCTATCACATTCATTCTTCCTCCATTTTGATGCCAAACAGAAAGCAGCAAACATGCCGTATCCTCCTCTGGGAACGCTCTATGCTGCAAGTTATTTACGGTCCGCACAGATCACGGTAAAATTGTTCGATACAATGCTGGCTTCTTCCGAAGAGGAACTGCGTGTAACGCTCGAAAAGATCAAACCAAAACTTTTTGTCATCTACGATGATGATTTCAATTATCTCAACAAGATGTGTCTTACACGAATGCGTGAAGCGGCGTTTAGAATGTCCGCGATCGCAAAAGAATTTGGTATCCCCGTGATCGTTCATGGATCGGATGCAGCCGATCATGCTGACAAATACTTATCAAACGGGGTCGATGTGGTTGTGATCGGTGAAGGTGAACAGACATTGTTGGATGTTTGCCGAATCTTTCTGCAAGATCAATCTCGTGACTTGTCCTCGATCAATGGTCTTGCATACATGGGTGAAGGAAGAATTGTCCGAACAGAACAACGTTCGGTCTTAAAATCATTGGATACACTCCCTTTTCCGGCATGGGATCTTGTTGAGTGGGATCGGTACCAAACAATTTGGAAACAACACCATGGATATTTCTCGGTGAACATGGTCACAACACGCGGCTGTCCCTACCATTGTAATTGGTGTGCAAAACCAATCTACGGACAGATGTACAACTCACGTTCGCCGGAAAATGTCGTTGAAGAAATGGTCCAATTACAATCATTGGTTCAACCGGATCACATTTGGTTTGCCGACGATATCTTTGGATTGAAACCGGGCTGGGTGCAGCGGTTCTCCGAACTGGTGAATGAGCGCAATATTATCATTCCATTCAAAATCCAATCCCGTGCAGATTTGTTATTGCGCGACAATGAAGTAAAAGCGCTTGCCTCTGCCGGATGTTCAGAAGTATGGATCGGTGCCGAATCTGGTTCCCAAAAAATTCTCGATGCAATGGAAAAAGGGATTACGATAAAACAAATTTCTGAGTCGCGTCAATTGTTGAAAGAACATCATATTGATACCGCGTTCTTTCTGCAATTCGGATACCGCGGCGAATCACAAGAAGATGTAAAAGCAACAATCGCAATGGTGAACAATCTGATGCCGGATAATATCGGCATTTCTATTTCCTATCCGTTACCCGGCACAAAATTTTATAATACAGTATTTTCTGAAATGGGAGATAAAAAAAACTGGACCGATTCCGATGATCTTGCAATGTTGTATCATGGAACATTTTCTACGGCATATTACAAACGCTTGCACCGCTATGTGCATAAAGTATTTCGGATGCGGCAAGCCATTGTGATCTTGGGCCGGATCATTCGTTTTCATCAGCTGCCGACAAAAACAAATCTGCGCAGAATTGCCGGCCTTGTCTGGCATCTGCCAACAATTATTATAGACAATCTGCTTCTCATTAAATTGGCAAAAAAACCTGATGAACCGCTGCCAATGGAAAA
>JANXZD010000418.1 GCA_025355705.1 Bacteroidota bacterium
GCAAACAGCACATCGTATTCAAAATTTCACGCAGCGTGAATTAAGCTATGGTCAACCCGCTTCGGAAAAAACCGAGGTTGCCGTAGTGTATAATTCCACGAATCTTTACATAGCAGTGTGGTGTCATCAGATCGATACAAATACAATCGTTGTTAAATCACTCCAACGAGATTTTAATTATGATGCAGAGGACAATTTCAAAACTCTCATAAGCCCATTTAATGATAAAAGAACTGGTTACCTGTTTATCATTAATCCTTTGGGCGCAAGAGCAGACTTGCTGGTGACAAGCGGTGAAGAATCTAATATGGATTGGAACGGTGTTTGGGATGCAAAAACAAATAAAACAGATTACGGATGGACAGCAGAAATTGTCATGCCGTATACGACATTAAAATTTAAGAATACAACAGCACAAGTGTGGGCAATTAATTTTGAACGAAACATTAAAAGTAAAAATGAACAAAGTTGTTGGCAGGGATGGAGTCGTGATTTTAGTATAGAAAATATTGCTGTTGCAGGAACATTAACTGACTTAAATGATATTATTTACAAACAACGCTTTGAATTGAAACCGTACATGCTTGGCGGGTGGACATTAAAAGATGATAAAATAACATATAAACCTACCGGTAAAATTGGTGCAGATCTTAATTATCAAGTTTCTCCAACATTGAAATTAAATCTCACGACCAACACAGATTTTGCTCAAGTTGAAGCTGACAGGATCCAAACAAACCTTACTCGTTTTAATCTCTACTACCCAGAAAAAAGAGAATTTTTTCTGGAAGGATCAAATCAATATAAATTATATCTCGGGAACGGAAACGAATTATTCTATTCAAGGAACATCGGGATTGAAAATTTACATTCGGTTGATGTGCTTGGCGGTGTTCGGCTGTTCGGTAAAGAAACAGATAACAACATTGGATTTTTGTCGATGCAAACTGTTGCAGTTGATTCCATCCCTACAACCAATAATACCGTGTTCCGTTATACTCGAGATGTAGGTGTGCAATCACATATTGGAGGTATTGTCACATCAAAATATAACACCAATCATCAAAATGTAGTTGTTGGAATTGATGGAAACTATACAACATCCAAATTTATGGAAGACAAAAATATCGTTATTGCCGGTTTGTTATCAACTAGTTTAGATGAGGGGAAACGTAAGAACCAATCATTGTCCTATCATTTCTTCATAGATTATCCGAATGATCTATTCGATATTTACTGGGGAACAACAAGTATCCAACGCAATTTCAATCCGGAACTTGGTTTCTTGCAAAGAACAAATTTTACCTATTATGAATTTAATTTCAGGTATAGTCCTCGTTGGTTTGAAGAACATGGGATCAGAAAATTATATTTGAAACCATTTGAGGCAATTGCCTACTTTACCAACGGCACAGGAGAATTGGAATCGTTCTATAATGAAAGCCGCCCATTCGGCTTTGGACTGAAAAACGGAGATGAGTTTGAATTTAATCTCCAGCAAAAGTATGACCGTTTGGATATTCCTTTTACGATAGCCGATTCAATTTCGATTGTCATAGGAAAGTATTGGATGTATAAATATGAACTTCAATACAATACATTCAAAGGACGCAATGTATGGGCTGAGCTATACTACAATTGGGGAGATTATTATGCTGGGAAAATACAAACCGCATCGAGTGCAATAGGGATAAATATCAACGAACACTTTAACATTAAGAATGAATATTCATTCACACAAATTAAAATTCAGCGCCGCACAGTAGAGATCAACCAATTGGCTACATATTTCAATTATGCTTTTACTACCCGATTAGACATCGCATTCTTTTCCCAATGGAACACTGAAGAAGATCTGTATTTGGTAAACTTTCGATTGCATTGGATTCCGAAAATTGGAACTGATTTGTTTGCTGTTTGGAACAATGGATACGAACAATTAAAACATGCAGAATTTGCAAAGCCGACGATAAACGATGGTGCTGTGAAATTAGTCTGGCGTTTTCTATTTTGATTATACGATGTCTCATTATACTAAATCCGATTTAATAAAATATTTTTTGATGCTTGGTGCAACAGGTTTTGGCGGACCAGTAGCATTGGTAAGTTACATGCATCGGGATTTAGTAGAAAAAAAGAATTGGATTTCAGAAGAAGAATACAAAGAAGGTTTAGCTCTGGCTCAGTTAGCCCCGGGACCATTAGCTGCACAACTGTGCATTTATTTGGGATTTGTTCATCACGGTGCTGTTGGTGCAACGTTAGCGGGTATTGCGTTTATTATTCCTTCATTTATAATGGTTGTGTTATTGGGAGTATTATATCAACTGTATGGAGGGATGACTTGGATACAATCAGTGTTTTATGGTGTTGGTGCTGCCGTCATTGGTATTATCTCGATCAGTTCTTATAAACTCACAACAAAATCGATTGGTAAATTTGATATCCAATCCATCAGAAATAATTGGCTACTGTGGTTGATATTTATATTTACTACGATTGTTACGTTTATCACTCATCAAGAGAATTTTTTTATTTTCATCGGTACTGGTTTCCTTTATATGGTTATCGAAGCACCGCCTCTATGGATAAAAAAACAAACCAATACTTTTATCCTTCTGTTACCAGCAATTGGTTTCTGGAAATTTGAATGGAGCATTCTTGAACACATTGCATTATTCTTTACCAAAGCCGGTGCATTTGTTTTCGGTAGTGGACTTGCAATTGTTCCTTTCTTACATGGAGGAGTGGTCACGGAATATCATTGGTTGACTGAACGTCAATTTTTGGATGCAGTTGCGGTTGCAATGATTACTCCGGGACCGGTGGTAATTACGGTTGGATTTATCGGTTATTTGGTGGCAGGATTCCCCGGGGCTTGTGTTGCAGCCTTAGCTACATTCTTTCCGTGTTACATAATTACAATTATATCAGCACCTCACTTTAAGAGAATTGCACAAAATATCTCAATCAAAGCATTTGTCAATGGAATAACTGCGGCGGTTATCGGTGCATTGGTCGGTGCAGTCTTAACAATAGCATTCAAGAACATAGTGGATGTTCCCACGTTGTTGATTGCAGTTACTACTATTAGTGTCTTACTTTATATCAAGAAAATTCAAGAACTGCATATCATTCTGATTGCAGCTATTATAGGACTAATCCTAAAAGGAGGGTTATGAACAGGAAAGAATTTCTCACAACTTCTGCAGCGCTCAGTGCAGTCAGTATATTACCGACGAACAGCGTGTTCTCACAGAACATCAGTGAAAACGGAATTGAAAAATTAGTGGATGGTAATGGCAATTTTATCCAACAAGCATTGCCATACACGGAAGGTTTTTTAGAGCCGTTCATGGATACGGAAACAATGCACTTGCATTATACTTTTCATCACGGCGGGGCAGTAAAAGGGGCGAACAAAGATCTGCAAATGATCAAAAAAGCGTTGGATGAAAATAATTTAGAAACTGTTGATTATTGGACAAAAAAATTATCATTCCACTTTTCCTCACACGTTTTGCATTCCATCTTTTGGACAAATCTCACCAACAAAAAGAATGATCCAACGGGAGATTTATTAAAGCGGATCGAAAAAAACTTTGGCAGTTATGATCGACTTAAATCCTTGATCGCAGAGACTGCAAAGAATGTAGATGGTAATGGCTGGGGTATTTTAGCGTATCAACCATTCAGTGATAGTCTAACAGTGTTGCAGTGTGAAAATCACGAGAAACTGACACAATGGGGCTGTATACCTATCTTAGTCATTGATGTTTGGGAGCATGCATATTATTTGAAATATAAAAACAAGCGGACTGACTTTGTTGATTCATTGTTCAATATTATCAATTGGGACAATGTCGCACAACGGTTGGATATTGCTTTGAGAATAAATAAATAAAAATAAAAAGGCGAGCATTGCTCGCCTTTTTTGTTCTTATGGATTCCCGCCAAAAGCACGTCCCGAAGGGATCCCTTTGGGACGGGAATGACAAGTGTAATTTATTTTTTCTTTCCTTTAACCGGTGGAAGTTTTTCTTTCCATCCCGCAACGCTCTTTTCAAAATTTGCGGTGTTTGCGTTATTCTCTTTTCCCGCTTTTATAGCATCTTCGCCGACTTTAACAGCATCAGCCCATTGTTCTTTTTGCGCCAGCAGATTCGCTTTTAAAGATAGGTTCGAAAAATTTGGAGTGATTGCAATCGCTCGATCAATAGCAGCAATTCCTTTATCAAAATCCGTTTTGCTGTCCAATGAATACCGTGCAGATGTCGCAGCCTGCTGTGCAGCAAGTGACGAATATTGTGTTTCCAATTTCTTTACATTCTCGTCGGTGTTGGTGCTGATGAGAAAGGAGACAGCAGTATTATCCCATCGCAAGGAAACTTTTGCCGAAGAAATGGTGAGATCCGAAAAACTATAGGAAAGCCATTCTTCATGAGGAATGGAATCGGGCTTCACTTTAAATGTGACAACATTTTTTGTTGAATCGTAACTGTATGCACCCCATTGATCTTTTGCGGCATTGAAGATCACAGTCCATTCATTTTCGGTCGGGATAAGAAAGAATTCATATCGGCCTGCCGGTAACTTTGTGCCTGCAATCGTTACATCTTGTGAGAACTCGAATGATGTTGCATTGTTCGCTCCCGCACGCCACACTTTGCCGTATTGCTCAAGTTTACCGAAGATCTCGCGTCCTTTCACTCCGGGACGGTGGTACGAGATCGTCATATCAGTTACGCCAATAGTTTGTGATACCGTTGCGTATTGACTGAGTCTCATCAGCTTTACTTCAGGCTGCTGAGCAAATGAAAACGCTGCGATAGATAGCAGTAACAACAACAAACCGGTGATTCTTTTCATACAAATTCCTTTCGATGATTGGTGGTGGTACATTGTAAACCGTACTTGATAATAAAAAGTTTCCGGGTGATAAAAAAGGGGAAGATATGTTATCTTCCCCCTTCGAAAATTCAGGTAATGAAAGGGATCTATTTCATCAAAATAAATTTCTTTGTATCGACAAAGCTTCCGGCGCGAAGTTGATAGAAATAGACTCCGCTTGAAAGATTGCTTCCGTTAAGATCAACACCATAGTAACCCGCACCGTGAATTGAATTCACCAATGTGCGGACCTCTTTTCCAAGAATATCATACACTTTCAATGTCACAAAACCTTGTTCTTTGATAGAATAGGATATCTTTGTCGATGGATTGAATGGATTCGGATAATTTTGACTGAGCGAATATTCTAGTGGAATCGCACTTAATCCATCCGAAACACCGGTGGCAAGAGGATTGAGAGTGATATCATCGATCAGCCAGCCGAATTTTGACGTTGCGCCGTCGCTCGTTAAACGGAAACGAACGAAGATCGTATCGGTTGCGTAAGCGGAAAGATCGACATCTTTTTGGAACCAGACATTATTTCCTGCCGCCCATTCCGCTTGTGAGTTTTCATCAAGCGATAGAACTTCGGTCCAATTCTTTCCACGATTCTTTGATACTTCCACTTTGCCAAAATCTTTTCCTCCTTCAGTTCGGCAGATCGTCCAGAAGGTGAGACGTGGATTTCCGTTTCCCTTCACCGCAGGAAGGTAGGCAATAATATTTGCATTGTTTGCATAGTTCAATGCGCCGAGCGAAAGTGTTCCAGCGTGCGCAGCGACTTTAGTGCTGTCCCAACCAAATGCGGAGACAACAGTGGTGCCGCCCGTTTCAAATGTTTCGGAATAAATGGGGGTCAATACTTTTCCCGTAGCTATTGACGAGGTGCCAACGAACTGGCTTATTGCTTTGAACGGAGCTTCTCCAAGAAAACCAATATCGTATATATTTACTTTTGCTTGGGGAATATCGGTGAAGGTGAATGTTTTTCCGGTGTCAGCACTGGTAAGATTCACGCTGTCGAGAACGGATTGTATGCCCCCCGAAGTTCTATATACCAAAATGCGTTGCAAGTTGTTCAAGACAGTATTATCAATGTGAACTGCCGGCGCTTTTACACGAAGTGCGACAACAGCACCATTATTCCAGAATGAAAAAGATGATCCTGCTACAGGAATAGCAGATCCTCCGGCGGAAAGTGTCACTCGTTTTGAGCGTCCTGAATCGCCGGTTGTTTTAGAAACATTGATGAGGCGATAGGTATATTGTGTGTATTGCACACCCGTCGTATCATCGTACGAAATATTTGCACCGGGAACAGCGTTATCAAATTCGGCGATCTTTGCTTCATTTCTGAAGAGGACCGTCTTATAGTTTGTAAATACTGTTCCATCAAAATATCGTGTCGGATTTTTCCATGTGAATTTCACCGTTTTTGGTGTTGTATAATTGCTGAACGAAGTGAAGTTCAACGGTTCATAAATTAATTTTGGAAGATCGATTTGCCATCCCATGATTGCAAGTGCTTTAAGATCTGCTGCGGTGAGGGTGTCACGAACTCCCGAAGCAATGTTGGGATCCATGATCCCGATCTTCCGTTCAGAAAGGATAACGGAAACGCGTAGTGCATCATCACGCCAATGCGATGCCTGTTGTAGATCGCCGCCCCCATTTCTGCTTCCATTATCGGTCGAAGTTTCCCATTCAATATTTCCATCCCAAAATACATGATCACCGCCGGCAGGATTTGGACCGGGAGTCAAAACGCGCTGCGAAGTTCTAAACGTATTGGTGTCCTTAACTACTCCGGGACGAAAACGGAAAAGGTCCCATGTTCGTGCGCTTCCTGTTCCACCGACATTGGAAACAAAACCAAGTGCGTGTCCCATTTCATGAACAGCAACGGCATCAAAATCCGTTTGGGCCGGAGTGATCCCGTTTGACGGATCGAAATCGTATGGGAAAGCAGAGTTGAATCCGATGGAAGGGGCAGAATTGAATGCAAGCGTTTCTACTTGTGCTCTGAAACCGAGAGCCTGAAGGTTTGCAAGCGTTCCCGAAGGATTCGGTTTTACCACTGCGGTGGTATTCAAAAGCGTGTCGGGAATGTTGTTATAAATTTCCGAATACTGAGGATTACGAACTTTCAACGATTCTGCAAATTGACGCATCGAAACAGTTATTAAAGTAAAATTTGCTGAACTGGTTGAACCAAGAACATTGGCTGCATACGCTGTACCGAATCTGGTTGTTCCGAAATCAACATCCATAAGAACAGTGACAGGATTTTTTAATTTGGACTCCCATGTTGCGGCAGCATTAATGAATGCTTGCTTTGCGGGAGGGTTTGCGTCCAATTGTGCGGTACCGCGCAAAATAATATCCAAACCAGTTGCAAGTGGACCTTTCAACATTTCTCCTTTTTTGCTCCTTCTGCCAACAGTTTCCGTAATAATGTGCAGTCCGGATGCATTTGCTTTTTCCGTCCATTGTTTCACATACGCTTCATCGCGGGGAATCTCATAACATTGTATATTCCCGTTGACGTCAATTCGTTGCACAAATTCTACATATTCAACTTTATATGCTTCTTGAGCAAATAAAAAGAATGGGAAAATAAGAAGAATCAAATGTTTCATCGGTACGTCCTTTCAAAAATAGTCGATATGAGTTAATACTTATTGATAAAATACGTCGCACAGATGAAAGTTGCAATACAACCGTATTAAGTAAAATTTTGTGTTGATTCATTTTGTATTTACGAATTTAAATCATAAATTTACCAGTCAAGAACAGCATTGCGGGTGTAACTCAGTTGGTAGAGTATTTGCTTCCCAAGCAAAATGTCGCGGGTTCGAGTCCCGTCACCCGCTCGAAAAAATTGAAGTCAGTTGAACATTTTTTTCTACAACACTATTTATGCTGTTCCTTAGTTATCAAATGCCTCCTACCCTAGGGAGGCATTTGTGTTTTTGTCACAAAAATGAATATGTAATGCTGTATCCCATGTATTGTAATCTCTTTATCAGATTAGCATCTCAACACTGAGTAATTGTCAAAATTCGAGATATTTATACATCCGCTATTATTCTCAACTTTACCATTCACCATCGTACATTCTTAAACGTTATAATCACTATATTAAAAGAGCCAAAATACAATGATTTTGAGTCCATATAGCATGGCACTTCATTTGTGCCTTACATTAAAAAAATCCTAAGATCTTCATTGTTTGCGGGACACGAATCCTCTTCAATCGAATGAAAAATTACGTAGGACAATGGATAAACATACCATGACAAAAAAAACATCAGATTTGCCTCTGCACACGGTGATTGTGTACAGCATCATTGGATACCTTTGGATTTTTCTCTCAGACTTGATCCTCTCACTGATAACATCGGAAAGTACAATGATAAATACTTTCCAAACATATAAAGGATTTTTGTTCGTTACGGTGACGGCAATTATTCTCTACATCATGTTAAAGCAGCGACTGCTAGTGATAGAAAAGGAACGATCTGAACGGATCCAATCAGAAAATAAATTGAGCGAATCCGAAGAACGTTTTTCGAAATTTTTTTATGCCAATCCGGTTGCCATTATTATCACTCGAAATAACGATGGGAAAATTATCGAAGTGAATCAGAGCTATCAAGCCCTGCTTGAATATTCTCGTGAGGAGCTGGTAGGGAACACAGTTTTTGATCTTACGATCATTCAACGATTGAACAAATCCGTTTCAACCAGTGACCATGAGACGACACTGAAGACAAAGTCCGGGAAGTTATTGGTGGCAATATGTTCTGTTGACAGAATTGAATTAAACGGCGAAGAATGTTTGCTCTCGAGTTATTTGAACATCACCGATCGCAAACGTGCTGAAGAAGAGATTGCAAAGCTCAACCGCTCAAACCGTGTTATGGCCGACATCAACCAATTGATCGTTCGATCAAAAGAGATCGATACGGTATTTCGAGAGGCGTGTTCCATTGCTGTTAACAACGGTAAATTCGTGATGGCTTGGATCGGAATAAAGAATGACACCACAAATACACTCGATGTGATTGCCCATGCCGGCATAACGGAAGATTATTTGAAGAAGATCAATATTGATTTTCGTGATACTACACGATCAGGTGGACCAACAGGTCTCACGGTAAGAAAAGGGATCCATCATTTTACGGCGGATATTGAAACTGATCCAACAATGGCACTATGGAGGACCGATGCATTGCAGTTAGGATTTAAATCTTCAGCAGCATTCCCACTCACCATAAAAGGGAAGGTTGTCGGTGCGTTTACATTGTACGCCGGAGAGAAGAATTTCTTTACTGCTGACGAACTTGAACTGTTGGATGAACTTGCAATGGATATTTCCTTTGCAATGGAAGTCAATAGAATAGAAGTGGAGCGTCAAAAGATCGATGTTGCTCTTCACGAAAGTGAGAACCGTTATCGTACCATCGTTGAGTGGACTCCGGAGCCGACCTGCGTTGTTCGCAGCGGGAAATTTATTTATGTCAATCCTGCCATCGTTAAAATGTTTGGCTCTACCTCCGAGGAAGACCTTGTCGGTACATCCATTCTCGATAGGGTTCACCCGGATTTTAAAAATATCATGCTAACGCGGTTAGAAAAAATTACCGACCATGTTGAAGACGATCCGATACTTCAAGAGAGACTTCTCAAAATGGATGGAACGATTATTGACGTGGAAGTCCTGGGAACACCAATTGTGTACGATGGAGAACCGGCAATTCATGTTTCGATGCACGACATCACTCAGCTTAAGCAAGCAGAAATGATGATACAACAGAGTGAACGGTTACTCAAAGAATCCCAACAAGTCTCAAGAATTGGCAGCTATACTCTCGATATTCATAATGGTGTTTGGAAAGGCTCGGATGTCTTGAATGAATTATTTGGAATATCCGCCGACGATGATCATTCCATTCAGGGGTGGCTCTCAGTCATCCATCCAAACGATCAACAGATGATGTTGGAGTACTTTTCCAATGATGTTCTTGGAAAGTGTCTTCGATTTGATAAACAATATCGTATTATCGCAATAGATTCGAAAACAGAACGATGGGTTCATGTGATCGGTGAATTGGAGATCGATGCCGATGGTCACCCGATTACCCTGATCGGTACGATTCAGGATATCACCGATCGAAAATGGGCTGAAGAGACGTTGCGCGAAAGTGAGGAACGATTGCGTTTATCGCTGAAGGCGACAAATCAAGGAATGTATGATCTCAATATTCAAACCGGCGAGACGATCGTCAATGCTGAATATGCAACAATGCTTGGATACGATCCTTCAACATTCGTCGAAACAAATGCATTCTGGGTCGAACGGCTTCATCCGGATGACAAAGGACGGACATCACAGGTCTATTCCGATTATATCGCCGGCACATTGAATGAGTACCGTGTTGAATTCAGACAGCGCACCAGTTCCGGAAGTTGGAAGTGGATCCTTTCGATTGGTAAGATCATTGATTTTACTGATGACGGAAAGCCGCTTCGAATGCTCGGAACACATACTGATATTGACGATATGAAACGTGCCGAAGAAATGCAGCTATTGCAAACAACGGCCCTCGAATCAGCTGCAAATGGTATTATTATAACCGATCTGGAAGGACATATCGTTTGGACAAATACCTCATTTACAAGGATCACCGGGTATTCTGATCATGAAGTGATTGGAGCAAACCCAAATCTGTTGAAGTCCGGAAAACATCCGAAAGAATTCTACGAACAAATGTGGAAGACCATCAAATCCGGCAGTATATGGAATGGGATGGTGATCAATAAAAAGAAGGATGGAACATTCTACGATGATGAAATGACCATCACTCCTGTACGGAACAATAAAAACATCATCACTCATTTTGTTGCAGTGAAACAAGATGTGACGGAGCGGAACAAAGCAATGAAGCAGATCGAAGAACAAGCGATGTTCCTTAATGAAGCACACGAAGCGATCATTGTTAGGGATATGAACTATTCTGTTCTCTATTGGAACAAAGGTGCCGAACGATTGTTCGGATGGAATACAGAAGAGGCCATGGGGAAGGATGTTCGCACAATGGTCTATCGGGAAGGGATAGACTATAGTAAACAAATGGATCAACTCTTTAGAGATGGAAATTATTCTGGAGAATTTCAATTACGTACCAAAGAGAATCATGCGATCGATGTTAATGTCCGTTTGAATATGATCAATGATGCAGAAGGGCGACCGAAATCTATACTCTCCATGAACAACGACATCACAGAGAAGAAAAAGATAGAAGCGCAGTTCTTACGCACCCAACGGATGGGAAGTTTAGGAACACTTGCCGGAGGCATTGCGCACGATCTGAACAACGTTCTTGCCCCGATCTTGCTTGCGGTAGAATATTTAAAACGGACCTACGTGAACGCGAATTCGCAAAAGATACTTGAATCGGTCGAGTCCAGTACTCGCCGCGGCGCGGAGATCGTGAAACAGATCCTTACATTTGCCAGGGGGATGGAGACCCAAAAGATCCTCATCCAACCGCGACATTTGATCAAAGAGATCGTCGGCATCTTCAAAGAAACATTTCCTCGCTCAATTACTATTAAGAGTGATATTCCGAATTCGATAAGTACGATCATGGGAGATCCGACACATTTCCATCAATTGATCATGAACCTTGGCGTGAATGCACGCGACGCAATGCCGGATGGAGGGACGCTTTCAATCACTGCATCAAACGAAATGATCGATGATCAATATGTACGAATGAATATTGATGCTAAGGTTGGACACTATGTGATGTTCAGCATAAAAGATACGGGAATGGGTATGTCGCCGCAGGTTCTCGATCATGTCTTTGAACCATTCTTTACGACAAAAGAAATTGGGAAGGGAACCGGTCTTGGGTTATCAACGGTGTACACGATCGTGAAGAGCCATCAGGGATTCATCAAAGTCCAGAGTGAAGTAGGAAAAGGTACAACATTCAACATATTCTTGCCCGCATCAGATTCGACCCTTATGCCATCCGAAGAAAAAAATGAAATATTTGATCTAATTGGAAATGGTGAATTGATCTTGGTTGTAGATGATGAGAAATCGATCCGTGAGGTGACGAAAGAGACACTTGAATCATATAATTACACTGTTATCACTGCGTCAGATGGCGCAGAAGGAGTTGCCCGATTTGCTGAACAACGACAGACGGTTGCTCTTGTATTAACAGATATGATGATGCCCATCATGGATGGGCACCACTTGATCATCACATTGCGGAAGATGGATCCGAATGTGAAGATCATTGCTTCCAGCGGACTGATCGATAAACCGAAGATTAGCGGCAGTAATCAGAAAGCGGTGAATGGCTTTATTGATAAACCGTACACTGCAGAAAAACTACTCAGACTAATATCAGATGTTTTAAAAGAGAAATAAATTCTGTGGGCAATAATTGATAGTATGGTATGACAGGAATACACAATAATGTGTTTCCTGTTTCCGTCGCTTCAGGTTCAATACTCGTCTATCGTTTTGCTCAATCATCAAGGGAAAGTCTGAGTGCTTCCCCTTTTTTATGATGTTTTTAGTTCACTAACTTTTGTATATTTATTCTACATATGGCAGAGAAAATTCTTGTCGTTGAAGACGACATTAATATAGAACAACTTGTTACATTTAAACTTAAGAATTCCGGTTTTCAGGTCCATATCGCACATAATGGAGTTGAAGCATTGGAGTTTTTGAAGAAGAATTCCGTCGATCTGGTTGTGACTGATATTATGATGCCTATTATGGGAGGGAAAGAATTGGTGATGGAGCTGAAAAAAAATCC
>JANXZD010000299.1 GCA_025355705.1 Bacteroidota bacterium
TGAAAATTGCACAAGAAGAGGTGTTTGGTCCGGTGCTTGCAATTATGCGGACAGATACAATTGATGAGGCATTGAAAATTGAAAATGCAAATCCATATGGAAATGCTGCTTCAGTTTTCACTCAAAATGGCGGGGCAGCTCGTTATGTTGTTGAACATGCCAGTGCTGGAATGGTCGGGGTAAATATTGGAGTTCCTGTTCCCCGCGAACCATTCTCCTTCGGCGGATGGAACGAATCAAAATTCGGTGCGGGTGATATAACAGGGAAAAGTTCAATTGAATTTTTCACTAAACCGAAAAAAACAACGACAAAATGGAGCGCTGAAGGTAAAGTGAATTGGATGTCATGATTGTCGTAGAATAAGGTACAATCTAGATAAAAAACCTCGTCGAAGTTTAGACGAGGTTTTTATTATTAATAATATGTTCTTCTTTTTATTTTTTTCTCATCAAAATCCAATACACAGTAAATGCAATTCCAAATCCAACAAACCAAGCGTAATTATATAAATGCATAAAAAATAATCCGATCGAAGCAGGTTCCATCACTTTAATCGTTCCAAGAAATCCTGGTATGTTCGGCAAAACACCTGCAATAAGTGCAACAATAGCCGCAATATTAAATCCATTACTATATTTATACTCACCATTCGGATTGTATAAATCAACTATTTTGAGATTTGCCTTCCTTACAATAAAATAATCACAAATTAAAATACCGCCTATTGGTCCAAGCAAAGCAGAATAACCAACAAGCCATGTAAAAATATATCCACTTGGGTCAGAGACAAGTTTCCACGGCTGAATTAGAATACCAATGATTCCGGTAATCAATCCACCAAGACGAAAAGTAATCTTTGAAGGATAAAGATTTGAAAAATCATTAGCGGGGCTTACGACATTCGCAGCAAGATTTGTAGCAAGCGTTGCAAGACACAGTGCAAACAACGAAATTGCTAGCACGATCGGATTTGTGAATTTTGTAATCAACACAACAGGATCCCAAATTGGCAGGCCTCCAAAAATCACAATTGTTGCAGAAGTTACAGCAACTCCTATGAATGCGTATAATCCCATCGTTACTGGAAGCCCAATTGCCTGCCCTAGCATTTGATCGCGTTGTGATTTTGAGTAACGGGTAAAATCAGGAATGTTAAGAGAAAGCGTTGCCCAAAAACCTATCATCCCGGTGAGCGACGGAAAGAAGACGGCCCAGAATTGTCCTTCTTTAATTCCACCAACTGCAAATTGAGATGGCTGAGAAAGCATTGGACCGAATCCACCAGCTTCATTATAAGCCCACGCTAGCAATGCGAGACCAAGGAGTATTAGCAGTGGTGCTTTGATGTCGAGAAGGAACCGAATAGAATCAATTCCTTTATAAATAACCAACATATTGATTCCCCAGAAAAACATAAAGCATCCGAATTGTGCAATATTAATTCCTGAAACCCATACCGGAAGCAAATCCCACGATGGAACATAGATCGTAATTATTTTGTAGATCGCCCAACCCCCTATCCACGTTTGAATTCCAAACCAACCGCATGCGACAAATGCTCGAAGCAGCGCAGGAATATTTGCACCAAGGACTCCAAACGATGCACGGCAATAGACCGGAAATGGAATTCCATATTTTGTTCCAGCGTGCGCATTGAGGATCATCGGAACGAGAACGATCATATTTCCGAGAAACACAGTGACAACAGCTTGATACCAATTCATTCCTTCGGAGATCAATCCTGAGGCAAGCATATAGGTTGGAATACATGCAGACATTGAAATCCATAATGCGGCAATGTTGTAGATTCCCCACTTGCGCTGTGCTTTTGTTGTCGGTGCAAGATCATCATTAAGAAGTGAACTGTTTTGGACGGGAAAAACATCAGTTTCAATAATTTCTGAAGAGAGAAATTTGAACATGGAGGTTTGTGATTTGAGTTTTGGGATTTGAGTTTCAAGTTTCAAGATTTGTGTTTAACAGCAATAAACTATATTTACACCTCAAACCACAAACCTCAAAAACTTGAACTTTGAAACAATTAAATTATTCCATTTACTTTATTTCGCTTTACAAACTTCCCGTATCCTTTTTGAACTTTCAATACATTATTTTCAATTGCAAGTTGTCCGCGCATTATCACCGATTTTACCTTCCCTTTCACCTTCCATCCTTCGTAAGCGGAATAATCGATATTCATATGATGAGTTTTGGCAGAAAGTATATGTTCTTCATTCGGGTCGAAAATAATAATATCTGCATCTGATCCAACTGCTATACATCCTTTTTTGGGAAACATGCCAAAGATTTTTGCAGCGTTGGTTGAAGTGACTTCAACATATTTGTTCTGAGAAATTTTCCCTTTATTGACCCCTTCAGAAAAAAGTAATTCCATTCGCGTTTCAATTCCGGGATGACCATTGGGGATTTTTGAGAAATCATCTTTACCCATGAGTTTTTGTTCCCATGTAAATGGACAATGATCGGTCGCAACAACTTGAACACTTCCCTGATTGATTCCACTCCACAATGCTGCCTGGTCTTTCTTTTCACGCAATGGCGGAGACATAACCCACTTTGCACCTTCAAAATTCTGTTCATACAACGATGCATCAAGGATCAAATATTGAACACATGTTTCCGAATATACTTTTTGATTTCTTCTGGCAGCTGTGCGGATCTGATTGAGCGCACCCTCACATGTTGTATGCACAATATATGCGGGAACTCCTGTATAATACGCCATATCAGCAAATCTTCCTGATGCTTCGGATTCTGTAATTTCAGGTTGAGAAAGATAATGATAGATGGGGGCAAGCTTTCCTTCTGCGCGATGTTTTGCAACTAGGAAATCGATGACATCACCATTTGTTGCGTGAACGGTTACCATTCCTTCCTGTTTCTTTACTTCTTGCATCAAACCAATCATCTGACGGTCATCGATCATCAACGCGCCCTTATATGCCATAAATGTTTTGAATGAAGTGATTCCTTCATCATTCACCATTTTGGAAATTTCAGCTTTTGTGCTGTCATTGAAATCTGTCACTGCCATGTGAAATGAATAATCACACAATGCTTTTCCGTTGGAACGACCTTGCCATGCTTCAAGCGCATTGTAGAGTGACTTGCCCTGAGTTTGCAAAACGAAATCGATGACCATTGTTGTTCCACCGAACAATGCTGCACCAGTTCCAGTTTCGTAATTATCACTGGAAAATGTTCCCATGAATGGCATGTCAAGGTGTACGTGCGGATCAATTCCACCAGGCATCACTAGTTTTCCTGTTGCATCAATTGTCTTATCGGCTTTTACAGAAAGATTCTTTCCGATCATTGAGACAGTTTCACCTTCAATAAACACATCGGCGATATAATCTTCATCAGAGGTAATAATGTGGCCGTTCTTAATTAATATTGACATAACTACTCCGTTGGTTTTAATGGATCTCAATTCCATGCTTATGTTGGAACGCTCGTAAATCTTCCAGACTCATTGGCTGTGGAAGTTCTTTTGTCAATTCATTCCACGTTTTGGATTCGTTGCCGTTATCTTTATGAACCATTGTGATACAATCTTGCACAGGACAAACAATATAACAAAGTCGGCATCCGACACAATCAGATTCGCGCACAGTAGGTTGTTTTTTGTCTTTCTTTGAAAGCAGGTCGATACATTGATGTGCCGTATCTTCGCACGCAATATAGCAAAGGTTGCATTGAATACATTTCTTTTCATCAATTCTGGCAACATCTTTATATAACAAATTCATGTCACCAAACGTTGAAACGTTTGGTAATGCTTTTCCGCGAACTTGATCAAGCGAAGTAAATCCTTTCTCATCCATCCAATTGGTGAGTCCTTCATTCATATCTTCTACAATGCGAAAGCCGTAATGCATCGCCGCCGTACACACCTGAACACTTGATGCACCGAGCAAAATAAATTCCAAGGCGTCGCGCCAATTTGAGATTCCGCCAATTCCTGAAATTGGAAGATTGATCTCCGGATCTCGCGCAATTTCTGAAACCATATGAAGTGCAATTGGTTTCACAGCAGGACCGGCATAACCGCCATGACCACCTTTTCCACCGCGTGATGGCTCAATCTCAAATGTATCGAGATTCACTCCAATGATTGTATTAATCGTATTAATGAGTGCAATTCCATGCGCTCCACCTTTTTTTGCAGCACGACCAGGAAAACGAATGTCCGTAATATTTGGTGTGAGTTTTACAAGGACAGGAATGGTTGAAACCTCAGTGACCCATTCGGTGATCATTGAACAATATTCCGGAACTTGTCCGACTGCTGAACCCATTCCACGTTCGCTCATTCCGTGCGGGCATCCATAATTCAGTTCTATTCCATCTGCACCGGCATCAATTGTTCGCTTCACTATGTCGTGCCATATTTGACGATCCGATTCAACCATTAACGAAGCAACAACTGCGCGGTCAGGCCACAATCGTTTTGTTTCTGCAATCTCTTTCAAATTGATCTCAATCGAACGGTCGCTGATGAGTTCTATGTTGTTCAAACCAATGATCTTTTGTCCATTATAATCAATTGCGCCATAGCGATTGACAACGTTCATCACAGGTGCGCCAATCGTTTTCCACACTGCTCCGCCCCATCCTGCTTCAAATGCTTTACAGATTTGATAACCGGAATTTGTCGGAGGCGCACTTGCCAACCAAAATGGGTTTGGAGATTTAATGCCACCGCAATTTATTGAAAGATCGACCATACCATCCTCTTTATTTTGTATTCTTGGCAAATATCCATTGATCTATTCCGTGCGCTGCTTGTTTACCATCATAGGCTGCATTCACAACTTCTTTACCTCCGTTAATACAATCGCCGCCTGCAAAATATTTCGGATTTTTCGTTTGATATGTTTTCTGATTGACGATAACTGTCCCATCCTTTAATTTTAGTTTTGGAATCTTTAACAGGAATGATTCATCAATATTCTGACCAACAGCTTTAATGATCATATCAACTGGGATCTTAAATTCCGATTTTGGAATCGGTTTCAATTTCCCATTGACTATTCTCATTTTGATACATTCCAATGCTTCAACTTTGTTCTTTCCAATGATTCGTTTGGGCTGTGAATGAAAATAGAATTTGATTCCATCGCTCTTTGCGAGTTCAAATTCAAAATCGTACGCAGACATTTGTTCTCGGCCACGGCGATAGATCATATATACTTCATCTGCACCAAGCCGTTTTGCTTCGGTAGCGGCATCAATCGCGGTATTTCCGGCACCGATAACAGCAACACGTTTGCCGACATTTACATTTTTCCATTTACGAGCAGTTACGTCTTTAACAAATTCCAAAGCATCGTAAACTCCCTTAATTCCCTTTTCAGAGATCATTAAATCTGTCGGTTTTGGAAGTCCGGTACCGATAAAAATTGCATCATGCATCTCTTCTAATTCTTCTATAGAGAGATCTTTTCCAACAAGAACATTCGATTTTATTTTCACTCCAAGCTTTTGGATCATCTTTACTTCGTTCAAACTATCCTGTTGTTTCATTTTATACGGTGCAATTCCGTGTGTATCAAGTCCTCCCGGTTTTTTATTCGCATCATAGATCGTTACATCATAACCCATCAACGATAGTTCTGCACCGCACGCAAGTCCCGAAGGACCGGCACCAATAATTCCTACGGACTTTCCATTTTTTTGAGCTGGGGTAATCAAAGCCGGCATCCCTTTTTCAACATACCAGTCCATCACGTGGCGTTGCAGTTTTCCAATTTGAATTGGTTTTTCTCCCTTGTCATTGTAGACACAAGCACCTTCGCAGAGGACATCAACCGGACAGGCTTTTGCACAAGTGAGTGCAATCCAATTTGAAGAAAGAATGGTCTTTGCAGATCCTTTCATATTTCCTGAAGTTATTTTTTTGATGAAAGTCGAAATATCAATATGTGTCGGGCATGCCGTCATGCAGGACGAGTCAAAACAATATAGACAACGATTTGCTTCGGCCATTGCTGCAATAGGCGTTAGTGCAGGTTTTAGCTCGGAAAAATTCTTTTCGTACTCTTTTGCAGAAAGTTTTGGTGCAATGTTGTTCATAAAGGCTCAAGGTTTATGGTTCAGGGTTCAAGTATTATACTCTTCTGAAGGTTCTTTTAGAAAAGAGGGTTTTTCAAATTCCTTTTCAACAAATTGGATATATTGAAATAATTTTGCATTCAATTCTAAATACCTTTTAATCAATTCTTCGAAGATATTTTTATCTTTTAGTGATTCGCTTTCAAAAAGAAATCGAACGTGTTCTACTGTTTCTTCACTTGAACCATATGCCCGATATAAATAATGCAGAAATTCATTTTTGTATTTTCTCAAGGCATAACCTTCAACTATATTGGAGGAAATAGATTTTGAACTTCTACGAATTTGGCTTGCTTCTTCATAAGTCTCAAACCTTGGAAGTTCCAGACTCATTTTATGAACTTTAATTGCCAACTCGTGAGAAAGGTTATAAATTTCCAGTTTTTTATAGCCAGACTCTTTATCCATATTAAAAATATTTTTAATTAATAGAGCTATAGACCTGAACCCTGAATCTTAAACCAACAACCTCTTGGATCAGTTTACTTCTTTATCTGCAATAGATAGTGCCTCATCAAAAACTGTAACTCCAATATCAATCTCTTCTTTTGATATAATCAGCGGTGGAGCAATTACAAAATGACTGATCCACGCTTGCAAATAAACACCATTCTTCATCATTTCGGCAGCAACTTTTTCAACAAGGGTTTGGACACCATTTACTTTATCGTGTTTGGTGTTGAATGGTTCTCGCGTCGATTGATTCTTTACGAGATCTACAGCCCAGAATAATCCTTTTCCTCGAACATCACCAATGGATGGATGTTTTGGTCTTAATGCATTCAGTTTTTCTTTAAGATATCCTTCAAGGTCCTTTGCGCGATTGACAAGATCCATTCGTCTTATCTCAGCAATTGCAGCAATTGCAGGAGCAAGTGTAATCGGATGTGCTTCATATGTATGTCCGTGAGAGAAGAAATTTTCATCAAAAAATGATGCGATCTTTATAGTTGTTGCACAGAGTCCGAGCGGAACATACGCAGCTGTAATCCCTTTCGCTGTAACAAGAATATCTGGTTTTACATTCCAATGATCGACAGCAAACCAAGCCCCGGTTCGTCCCCAGCCCGTCATCACTTCATCAGCGATCATCAAAACATTATGTTTGTCGCAGATTTCTCGTAATCGCGGTAAATATTCATCTGGTGGAATAAGAATACCATTTGTACCGACGATCGGTTCAATGATGATTGCGGCAACATCTCCTTCATTCTCAATCATGTGGTTAATATATTCAACGCAAGCAATACCGCATCCAGGATATGTGTGAAGCAATGGGCATTTATAACAGTTTACTTCCGGTGCAAAGATAACTCCGGGAATTTTTCCTGCCGGTTCCATTGCCCAACGGCGCGGATCACCGGTTGCGGCAATTGCTCCCATTGTTGAACCGTGATAGGAACGATACCGTGAAATAATTTTTGTTTTGCCGGTATACATTCGTGCAATTTTGAATGCAGCTTCGTTGGCTTCAGTTCCGGATGTTGTAAAAAAGAATTTTTCTAATCCTGAAGGAAGAACTTCGAGAAGAAGTTTACTGAGCTCAACACGAACATCAGTAGCAAATCCAGGTGCAACGTAAGCAAGTTTCTGTGCCTGATCTCCAATAGATTTGATCACAGCCTGATTCTTATGACCAAGCGTACTGCACATCAACTGCGATGAAAAATCAAGGTATCGTTTTCCAGAACCATCGGTGAAATAACATCCTTCCGCATCAATAATGTGGAGCGGTTTCCATCCTTTTTGTTTGCGCCATGTACCGTATGTGTATTTTGCAGTAAGTTCGACGATTTCTTGAGAGCTTAATTTATTGGACATAGTAATCCTTCTATTAATTAGTTCATGTTTCAAGTTTCATGGTTCAACCTTGAAACGTGAACCATAAAACAATATTGTATTTCAACAAAAACTTAATCTCTCAATTCTGTGATTTTTCCATACGTCTCAGGTCTTCTGTCTCTATAGAATTGCCAAGTGTCACGAACTTCTTGAATCATTTTCATATCAAGATCACACACAACAAGTTCGTCTTTGTCTCGACTGGCTTGTTTCAATATTTTTCCTCGCGGCGAGCAGAAATAACTTTTTCCATAGAACTCACCTATATTCCAAGGGGCTTCGGTGCCGACACGATTGATCGCCCCGACAAAATATCCATTCGCAGCAGCGTGAGCTGGTTGTTCCAACTCCCAAAGATATTCTGAAAGTCCTGCAACTGTCGCAGAAGGGTTGAAGACTATTTCCGCGCCGTTCAATCCCAAAATGCGAGCACCTTCTGGAAAGTGTCTGTCATAGCAGATATAGACACCGATATCTGCATATTTTGTTTTGAAAAC
>JANXZD010000326.1 GCA_025355705.1 Bacteroidota bacterium
GCGGGAGTTTCGAGATAGACCATTGCAAGTTTGTCTCCCTTGCCGGTTTTTTTAACGATCTCAATTATTTCTTGTTTCGTCTGTCCTGTTCTGAAATAGACGCCGTGAATTCCAAATTTACTCAGAGTATTTTTTATAAAATGTTCCGACCCACCGTATAATGGAAGGGAATAGAGGAGCAGATCTCCCGGTTTGAGAAATTCCAAAAGGATCGTTGAGACAGCAGACATTCCGCTTTCGAATACGGCACACTCTTCAGCTCCATCCCACAATGTGAGACGATTCTCCAAAATTTCAAGATCGGGATTGTTCAAGCGACTATAAATGAGACCAAGTTTTTCGTTCGACCGTTGTTCACGTTTGCCGTATGCGACTTCAAAAAAAGCTTTTCCTTCTTCTGCCGACTTGAAGACAAACGTCGATGTTTGAAAGATTGGACATTTGATTGCGCCTTCTGACCATTCAGGATTGTAGCCATAAGACATCATGAGACTTTCGGGATGCATTGATTTATTTTCCATTATGTAATTCCTGTATTATTTGCTGAAAGGATTGGCTGTGCGTGAATTATTCACACACAAAGTACCTTAGGAAAAGTAGTGAAGCAAGATGGAAACGCTATTTATCCTTACAACTAAGAGCAATTTATCCGATTATATAATGATCTGGAGAATTCTTGACAATTATCTTGAAAATGGCGGAAAATATTCTCCATTTAAGATTTTCGTTGTATATTGTTCTCACAATTTTCGAGGAGAAGTAATGAAAAAATTTTTATTGACCATTGCCTGTGTACTGTCAATCGTATCAGCTCAGCAAGATTCTCTGCTTAAATATCTTCAATACGACACGGACCTCATTTCGTCGGCTACCTATAAAGCGCGAAGAGATTCCGTAATGAAGATGATCGGTCAGGATGCTGCTGCCGTTTTTTACTCAGCTCCGGAACGAATGAGAAATGGTGATGTTGATTATCTGTACCGGCAAGCTGATAATTTTTATTATCTGACAGGATTTACTGAAACGAATGCCATACTCATCCTTTCTCCTAAAGGAATTCGTGCAAAGATCAACGATTCCACGACAGTGACGACCAACGAAATTCTTTTTGTTCAGAATCGAAACCCGCTTGCAGAAGCGTGGACGGGGCGCCGATATGGAACGATCGGAGCCATGAAAATTCTTGGAATGCAGACGGCATTGACAAATGATAAATTCAAAATGACATTTCAACAAACATTATTCTCGGGGATAAAATATCTGTACGCGCAACCGATCACCTCGGATGTTGAAGGGAGTTTGAAAGAACTTCTTGTACCGATTCAATCATACGTTGATAATGCTAAGCGGTACAATTCAAAGATCGAAATGCGCGATCCGAATGCAATGATCCATACAATGCGAATTATTAAAACTGCTGAAGAGATCGAGATGCTGAAGAAAGCATCAGACATCAGCGTAACAGCGCATACACAAGCGATGATGTCCGTTGAACCGGGAATGTTTGAGTACGAACTTCAAGCATTGTATGAATATACATTCTTACGGCAAGGTGCAGAATATTACGGTTATCCATGCATCAATGGTGCTGCGGAAAATTCTGTTGTTCTTCATTATAATACAAATAGAAAAAAGATCAACAGCGGCGATCTTATCCTTTCGGATTGTGCGGCGGAATATCGAGGATACTCCAGTGACGTTACACGAACATATCCAGCAAATGGAAAATTCACAAAGGAACAACGAGAGATATACCAGATCGTGTTGAACGCTCAAAAAGCAGCGGTTGCAAAGATCAAACCCGGAGTTCCATGGAGTGAAGTTTCTGCCGTTGCTGATTCGGTGATCTCTGATGGATTGTTCACACTCGGTATTATAAAAGAGAAGAGCGGTTTTGCATTCAGAAAATTCTTCAATCACGGTCTTGGGCATCCGGTTGGATTGAATGTGCACGATGTCGGACAAAGCACGTTAGTTGCAGGAATGCTGTACACCGTTGAACCCGGTATCTATATTCCGGAAACGAGTGTCGGAGTCGATCCAAAATATTTCAATATCGGTGTTCGTATTGAAGATGTAATTCTCGTTACGGAAACCGGAAATAAGAATCTTTCCGAGGGTGCACCAAGAGAGATCAACGAAATTGAAACAGTGATGAAAAAAAAGGGGATAGGGAATCAGCCGTTAAAATAAATTGGTAATTCAGTTTTGAGTTATCTGAAAAAAGATTGTTTATTGTCATTCTGACGCTGAGCGGAGCGAAGAGGAAGAATCTGCTTGAGGCGGTGGGAAAAGATTTGATCCATCGCGCAGACCAGATTCTTCGTCCCGATAAAAAACATCGAGACTCAGAATGACATTGACGTGAGATCTTCCAGATATCTCTTTTAACAAATTTGTCTACATCCTTTACTACATTAATTATTTATTCTTTTTCTCAAAATCCAACAGCCATTTCTTTCTCCATAACCCTCCACCGTAGCCGGTTAACGTTCCGTCGGATCCGATTACGCGGTGACACGGAATGACGATGGAAATGCGATTGAATCCGTTCGCATTGGCAACTGCACGGACTGCTTTAACATTCTTCATCCGTTCTGCCTGCTGTTTGTAGGAAACCGTTTCTCCGTACGGAATTTTATGGAGTTGCTTCCAGACTGCATTTTGGAAGTCAGTTGCCGGAGTGATCAGCGGAACATCAAACTGTTTTCTCTTCCTATCAAAATATTCTATCAGCTGTTTTTGAAGTTTTTCCAGATGTTTATTCGTTCCGAACAGGATCGTTCCATTCAACCGTTTGCGAATATCGCGAAGTTCAAATTCCAGCATTCGTCTGTCGGTATATTCTAACAGACAAACGCCTTTTTCAGTTGCGCAGGCGAACATTGGTCCGAGCGGCGTAGGAAAGCGGGTTATTGTGATGATTGTTGTTGATGAATGATCCGACGGTTTTTTTCCGATCAGTGACCGGAATGCATCGCTGAATCCGCTGAGCGATTCAAAGCCAGTGTCGTATGCGGCTGTTGAAACTGTCTCGCCTTCTGATAATTTTTTGAATGCGTTGTTGATCCGCATCATACGCTGATAGGCATGGAACGTAATGCCGTGATTTTTTTTGAACCAGCGGCGAATGCGGTTCGGTTCGATCTGTAACGACCGCAGATCGCCGTCTTTCACTTTTTCCAGAGGATTGTCAGTGATGTGTGCGATTATTTTTTTAATTTCGGCCGGATAATCTCCCGCGATGGTCATTGGCGAACAGACTTTGCAGGGACGATAACCGTGAAGGATTGCATCTTTTTGTGTAGAATAATATTCCACATTCTCCGGTTTTGGTTTTCGTGCAGTGCATGTCGGACGGCAGAAGATGCCCGTGGTTTTGATAGCGGCGAAGAAGGTTCCTTCGAATGAGCTATCCTTTCGGAGCAGGGCATTATACATTGTATCGGCTGAGAGTGTCATAATTTTTTATTGCAAGATACAACGAACCACAACGGCGTTACAACCGAAAAATTGACAAGGAATTTTTATTTTAACCCGCCCGGTAATCTCGGTGAAGAAATCAATTCACTGAACACCTTCCATCGTTTTTCTGCAGTTGGATTTTTTCCTGCTTTCTTCTCAACATATTTTTTTACTAAATCCTGTCCAAAATTATAGTTGATAACATAACTCCGATATTTGTCAATGAATTTGATCCGCTGTTCTGCGCGCGCAGAATCGAACATGGCGTATGTTGTCAACCAGCGCATTGTCTCTTCTTTTGAAAACGTTTCGTCGAGATGTCCGCGCGCTGCTTCGTTTCCCGCATACGTAAGTTTGCCCACGAGTGCCTGGATTATATAGTATTGCTCAACCCGTGAAGCATCGAGTCCGGCAAGAGGGAAGAGAATTTCTTTCTCGAATTTCATCCGTTCTTTTGATGGAAGCACAACATTGATCCCGAAATTAGCACTTCCTTCTGCGATCAACGACTGAGGACTAAAAAGAGGATAAACACTAAACTCCATCCATCCTTTTTTCTTTAACAACTCAGATTCGAGAAGAACATTATAGACATGATGTCCGGGATATCCTTCGTGGGCAGCAAGATCGACCGCGCGGTCGATGAAGATCGGCAGATCGGTGTTGACTTGAATAATACTGTGTGCATTTCCTTGATACCAATTATATCCGCTCCATGCTTTGTTGGTGACATATTCAACCACAAAACTTTCGTTCTCCGGAAGCTTGATGAATTGTTTTGTCCGTGCACGGCATTCATTGATCGCCCGTGTAAAGACTGTATCGAGTTTTTCTTTGGGGATGATGAACAGATTTCGGAATTGAAGGTATCGTTCCTGTATCGTCCCGCTGCCGGAAGGAAGGGATTGTTTAAGTTCTTCCACGATCGCCGAAAAATATTTCTCCGAATTTTTCGGAGGTTCAGCATCGTACAGTTTCTTTGCTTCAACATCGAATGAATATTTTGTTCCCGAAAGCATTTCGATCTTTGCATACGCGGCAGAAAGCTGTTTCTGCAGATATGTCTTACGAAGCGTCGATGATTGGTCTCTTCTCGGAACGCGGATCCGTTTCAAACGATTCGAAATCGCATCAGTCCGGTCTTTTAATGCAGTCAGTTCATATTTCATTTTCTTTGAAGCTTCCTGCCATTCTTTCGGTCCATAGTATGCATCGACAAAATCGGGATCGTGCTGACCGATATCGAGTATCAGTCGGACATATTGTACTGCTATATCATTCATTGTGATTGGTCTTGTTTTTCTTTGTGCAGAAGCGGAGTTGAAAAAAAAGGATGTGAGACACAAAACTATTGCTATGGTGTTAATGTGCTTCATAGGTTTCTTTCAATTGTGATTGATACAGTTGTTCTTAATTCTTGACATGAACCAATAAAGCGTATCCAGGAAAAAAGTCTGTCATGCCCGTCCCAAAGGGATCCCTTCGGGAAACGCTTTTGTAAGACATCCCCGCCTGCGTCGGGAAGGCATTTTATAGATTTCTGCCAACAATCCCGCCGTACGGGATGCCGTAAAGCGGCACGCGCGGGAATGACAAGTAGTCTATTGTGTTTTTCTGTGCACCATTGTTGGCGCAGACTGATCGGTTGCCATAAGAATGATATTGTTCACATTGACATGCGGAGGACGCGTTGCCGCCCAAACAATTGATTCAGCAATATCATCAGGAGAGAGCGGAGTCAACCCTTCGTACACTTTTTTTGCACGGTCGTTGTCGCCGCGAAAACGAACGATACTGAATTCTGTTTCTACCAGTCCGGGATCGATGGAAGTGACGCGGATGGGAGTGCCGAGCAGATCCATTTTCATTCCCTGGGAAAGCGCATTGACAGCAAATTTTGTTCCTGCATATACATTTCCCTTAGGATATGTCCAATGGCCTGCAACCGAACCAATATTGATGATATGGCCGGCATTTCGTTCGATCATACCGGGAAGGATGGCGCGTGTTACATAGAGTAATCCTTTCACGTTCGTGTCGATCATCTCATCCCAATCTTCGATCTTCGCATCCTGGATAGTATCCAATCCGCGCGATAATCCGGCATTGTTAACGAGAACGGAAATATCTTTCCATTCAGCAGGAAGGTTGTTCAAAGCGGTTTCGACCTTTTTTTGATTCCGTACATCAAGTTGAAATGCGTGTGATTTGATCTTGAATTTTCTTTGCAATTCATCCGCAAGAGATTGAATCTTTTCACCGCGTCGTGCGCAGATAAGAATGTTTGCACCGAGTTCGGCGAATTTTATGGCGGATGCTTTTCCGATGCCGGATGACGCACCGGTGATGAAGACGATTTTATCTTTGAGATTTGTCATAAATTTATTGCTGGTTCAAAAATTACTTCACATCATGTCATTCCCGCACGTTGTTGGCGGGAATCTATTCTATGGATGCCCGATAGGAGCGTTCGGGCATGACAATGTGTAAGAGATGCCGGAATAAAATAATAAAAAAATCCGAGAATCTGTGGTAAAATACTTTAAAGTTTATTACGATATGCCAATCCAATAGGTGAATATCGAATGGAAAATCCTGTAATAAATTGATTTCTGCTTCCAAGACTGGTGAACAATCCAGGTGAAAAGCCCCATAGATCGATCACGCCGGGATAGATGTTCAACCGCACTTTTTCGTTGATACGATTTGAAACCATCAATGATGCGAGAACTGAATTCTCTCTATCATAAAATATACCGGCAATATATCCAAGAGAGACGGTAACAGTTCGCGCACCATTGGTAACATCAACCGTACGGAGATCTCGTGCCGCTGCTCCAAA
>JANXZD010000341.1 GCA_025355705.1 Bacteroidota bacterium
GCAGAGGCTTGTTGTGTATAAAGATATGTCAAATGCGCCATCGTCCGAACATCCGGCCAGCCCATCGGCTGAGAAAGCAAAGCACCGGTTGCATATCGGGAAGTATAATATGAATTGAATTGTGCTTCACCTGTTGTTGAAAATAATTCCGCCGCCGCCCATAGTCGCTCATCAGAATCATTTCCATCGCCATATTCACCGGTTGCTGTTCCGGTCGGATTTTTGAAACCACCCGCAGGAACAATTGTTGTATGTAATTGTAAATATCCCCAAGCACGGCGCGAGACAGCAAGACATGAATCGGAAAAATTTTGATCGAACGATTTATACACGCGGGCGGCTCGAGCAAACACCGCTGCAAAATCGCCTGTCGCCGTCGATGAAATTTGATAGATGTATCGTGTCCCATTATCCGTTGACGGCATCGAAAATCCTTCGAATTGTTCGTGCGTTACTTTGAAATATACTCCGCCGCTCGAATGCTGCATCTTCAACATCCAATTCAATTCATACCGCACTTCATCCAAAATATCGGGAACCGAATTTCCACTTTCTAAAATTCCAAGATCATCATTCGCAAATCGTGTCGGGAATAATTCATACGCCATCAATAATGTTCCGACAGTAACACCTGCGTTCACAATATATTTGCCATAGTCACCAGCATCATGCCATCCCCCGTTTACCGATCGAAACCCGGTAGAATCAGAGGTTGAGTGATATGTTCCATCGTTCCCATGGCATCCCGCGCGTGCATATAATCCGGCAAAAAGAGCATTCAACGATTGACCGCATCGTTGAAAATAGAATCCTTTTAATGAAGAATAGAAAACAGAATGGAAGACTGTGTCAGAAATTGAAAATTCGTACGATGTTTCGGAAGGTGAAACTGCGATGAAATACGTTCCCGGTTTTTTAAAGGAAGAAAAATCTCCTTTATACACCGTCAATCCCGTTGCGGGATCGTTTATTTTTGAAAGTGTAACTTTCCCAGAAAAAGAAGTTCCGTTACTACTTTTTTCAATGAGATGAAAACTATCGGCAAGTGTTGTCGTGAAAAATATTTTTTGTCCATTCGATAAATATCCGGCCTGATTTACCATCACCGAGGACAAGACGGATGTTATACCTACACACCAAATCACAATAACCCTTAACAACCATCGTCGCGTCATACAATTAGAATATGATACCTATAGAGAACTTTTGAACATTATTGAGCCGTTGATAATCTTGATACGCATAATCAACCTTCAATTGTGTGTTCCCGATAAGAGCCTGCTGGATCCCAAATCCTAAAGTAAACCGTTCTTCGGCATTTTGCAAGAAAAGGGATTTATACCCGCCACGCAAGGAAACAAAATCATTGAAGACATATTCTCCTCCAACATCAACACTTTCATAATTATCACTGGGATGTGAAGCATCAACTGCAAGCACTAATCGGTTCCCTTCGATCGAAAACACATCGTATGCAATTCCAACTTTAAAATTCAACGGAAGGGTCCATTCATCCGTACGGGCATCGGCCGGAATATGTTGATTATTTCCTGTTGTAAAGATATCCGGATCGTAAAGAACGAGCGTGTTGTTTCCCAACAAACGCATTTTGGATCCGAAATTTGAGATAGACATTCCTAACGTGATACCATCAAACGGCGTTTGATATTTCACTCCCATATCGATAGCAATTGCAGAAGCACTCATCTTCCAGATCTTTTGATAGATGAATTTCGGATTGAATCCAATTGAGAATTTATCTGTCAATTTCATCGCATACGTGATACCAACCGCAGCATCACTCACACCGAACATTTCTCCCGTTCCACCCGGATTATCAACGGTCGTTACACTCATTTCAGGAATGCTTGATGATGTAAAATTCAATCCAATCACCCCAAGACTTCCAAGATTTACCGTTGCACCAAGATAATTATACTTTATATCAGCAAGCCACTGGGTATAATCAAAAACGATCCTGTTTCCGCTGAGATCGGCTATTCCGGCGGGATTCCAAAACATCGCACTTTGGTCATCGGCTACAGCAACAAATGCTGATCCCATCCCCAGTGCACGGGCTCCCTGTGCGATAGAAAGAAAAGAAGCTGCTGTCGTACCGCGTTTTGAGACGTTCGAAATAAATTGCTGTGCCGGCATCGTGGCAGTTGTTAAGAACAAGACACAGATAAATTTTGTAATATTCGATTTCATAAGGACTATCGTTTAAAGTTATTTAATAAGTGCAAATCTTCCGATATGTGTTCCCACGTCTCCGGCATCGACATGATAAATGTAGAGACCAAAGGCAACGTCTGTTCCATCTTCCGAGACAAGATTCCATGAAAGTGAACCGTTTGTTGCACCGGATTCTTTTATTAACGTTTTTACCAATGAACCGGATACGGTATAGATCCGAATGGTACATTTTTGCGGAAGATTGATGAAATCAATTTTTCTATCACCACGACCGGTAGCATAGATCGTCTTTGGTTCCCACGATGCATATCCTACGTATGGATTAGGGACAACACTGATGTTGCTCAACTGATTTGTAGCGAGACCAGGATCAGTGCGTGAAGATTTTGTTTTAATTGTAAAATAATCGCCGGTGAAAAATGGCTTTTTCGTCTTGAAAATATATTTGTCTCCGGGCTGAGGCAGTGTTGGTGTTCCAAAATAAAAATACGATATTTTCCAAGGTATCCACAGGTTGACATTGTTGTTCGTGAATTCCAATACTTTAATGAAATCTCCTGAACTCAATTTACTGTCACCATCATTATCTTGAATGATAAATTTATTTCGATATCCAAACGTTGTATTGGTGATCGTAAAGTTAACCGGAATCGGTGGATAGACAACCGGATCCAGATCGCCATTGGATGTATCAACGTTTGTTGCAAAATATTTTATCTCATAATCGCTTGGCCATAATTTATTGAGAGATGGAGCAGAACTATCCGGAGTAACAAAAATGAATACCGATGGTTTACCAACAGTCCAACCCATTGTGTCCAAAACGATCTTTGGATCGTTCTTTATGGCAAGTGTCATACCATCAAACGGCGTACTCGATTTGTCTCCCGAAACATCGACAATTTTTACATCACGAAGCACCGTATCAATTCTAGCACCGATTGTACGGAAAACACTGACTGACTTTGTGCCGTACTCCGGAAATTTACCGCTTGAATCAAATTGTATCTTGTAATCAGTTCCTGTTGTGATCGTGTTTGGATTAACAATTTGAATTACGATTGAACCAGTGCCGATTCCCTGACTGACTCGACTCAACGTTCCCTCGATTTGCGGTGGAACATATCCGGCTGCTGCAGCATTTGGAGTAACAACTGCGCAGTTGATATCAATAAATTTCAACGTTCCATTCACATCTTCTGTTATGATCTTCGGACATTCTGTCGGTTGTAAACCTGTTTTACCATATGTGGGATCGCCCTGATCGTAAGAAACTATTGCATAATAATATTTTACTCCATTCTTAACATCTTTATCGATGTATGAATGTTGTAATCCGGTATTATTACCGCGCCAGAAATGTGCGCCATTGATACCAACAGGATCTGGTCCTTTGATACTGTCGATCACATCAAATTGTGCGATCGGTTTCCAATATTTCTTTTCGCCTTTAGAATCAGTGATCGTTTTAACATCATTGAACTCTGCTTCTTGGCTTCTCAAGACCATATATCCTTCAAAATCTCTTCTGCGTAAAAATCTGTCATACGAATTCTCTGATAAGTTGTCCCAATAAAGGAATACCTGTTTATCTCCGGCAACTGCAGTGACGTGTGGAGTAAGAGGAGGAGCAGAAAAATTATAATACGCATTATAAATCGCTTGAACCGTTGACTTATTGAAAATGACTTGATCAAGATCAGCTCCCATAATAAGAGCCATCGAGAATCGTTCACGAGCATTTTTGTTCAACGGGAATGGTCCCGAAGAGAATACAATACTGATGTTTGAATTCGTGATTCCGGTATCAACAAATCCTCCGGTCATTTTTCTCCAGAGAACTTCATTGTTTTTCGGCCATACACCATTGGGACCTTTGTCTGCCAATGGGGTTAACGAAACAGCGGACAAACCAATTTGATCCGATTCGTCTTTGTCGGTCTCATCAAAATTGGGTTCGCCATGAGTTGGTATTCCATCGCCTTCGCCGGCATCGCGACCATTGTATTGTGGGTCGAATGGTCCAACACCATCGGCACCAAGATCGTCGTTCAATGGTTCACCCGCATCCCATTGACCGTTCTTATTGATATCTTCAAATTTTACCCAGTTATGATTATTATCGATATTATCATCGCGACGTTCATCAATCATTCCGTCTTCATCATCATCAATACCATTTTCAGAATTTCCGGGACTTTCCAAATATGCATATCCATAATATCCTGTTAACCAGTTCCCAAATTGTGGTTCACCTTTCCCAAGATGATCCCAAGCATAACAGAGATCGAGAGCGGTGCTGTAGCTTGCATCATCATTTCCGCTGGCAGGACCGCCGACACCGGGATCAGAAAAAAAACCAAAACATGTACTGTCATATTTTTTGTCGGAGATATTCACTATATCATAATGCCAGAAAATAACATCTTCAGCGAGCACGTGCGACCATTGAAATCCTCGCACTTCAACACGCAAACCCAGACCACCGCGATCAGTTTCTAGAGATTCAGCTACAATAGGAAAATACTTATACGGAGGTCGTTTATATTTTCCATCTTTCGAATCGTCCATAACAAAAAATGTTTCGAAATCTGCATTGTTCACTCCTCGACCAAAATATCCATACCAATAACCGTTCCATTCGGGTGTTTTCCCAAGCGCTGTTGGCCACACCGGCGGAAACGACATTGAATCTCTATTGATAGCAGGAGATTTCACAGGATTTTTTAAGTTCATATATCCGGGAACCGGTTCAAATCCCCAGATCAAACCTGTTACCGGATCTTTCGGCATTTCTTCACGATACGATGTTTCCAGAGGATGAATGATCTGATTATTTCCGGGAGCTTTTACTTGTGCAGCAACAAGAACAGAAACGCCGTCCAGATATTGATGCCCTGAACCTTTCGGCCATTCGAGCGACGGTGCGTATGGCCATTGACCAACTTCTCCATTACTGAAATATAATGTTCGAACAAGATTTCCATCCATTGTTCCCTGGCGTCTGAATTGATATTCACCTTTTGCATCATTGCGATAGGCTTGAATTTTTGGATCAACCTGTCCGTTTAATGGAACAAAAGAAAAACAGATCAATACTAGAAATGACAGTATTATAAATTTAAACTTCATTGTACGCTCCTCAACGTATTATCTAAAATCCTAGATTTAAACCAAAACGCACTTGGCGCGGGTTTGAAAAGCTCCCCGGGTTATTCTGATATTCTGGTATTGTATTCACACCGACGATTTTTTGAGCATTCTGTGCAGTTGTCAGATCGATATTTGCTCTTCCGCTCCAAGCATCAACGTTATTCTCATTTTTAACATCAAGAACGTTATAGATCAACATGGAAATGGAAAGATTAACAGATTCAAATTGGAAATTCTTTTCAGCACGTAAATCAAGATTGTTTGTTGACGGTTTAAGTGCGCCATTCTCAAATCGGATCAATGATGCTCGGGTATCTTCTGTATATGGGAATCCATTCCCATACTGAAAAATAAGTCCCATGGTCCAATTCCCTAATTCGCCAATTGTTAAGTTCAAATTCAACGTAGATCGTTGATCCCAGCTTAATGGTACCAATTGTTTATTTGTTTCAACCGGCGGATTGCTTTGATTGTTGTAAAAGACTGAAAGCGGATCGGATGCATCACCTTCAGCAATTTGATACGTGTAATCTGCGCGTAAACTAAAATAATCTGCGTATCGCCGATCAAACGAAAGGATCAACCCACGCACGCTTCCATAGTCGCGGTTGATGAACCGTCCATATTTCACACCTTGAGTTGTATTGATAATTTCCATTCCAAGAAGATTTCGGATATCGCGATAGTACACGGTAAAATCAACACCGATATTTTCAAACAGTGCCTGTTGAAGTCCGAGTTCATACGTTGTGGTTCGTTGGGCATCCAAATTTGGATTTCCGGTCTGTGCTGAAAGCGAAGCACCACTTTGAACTAAATAATCTGAGTTATTATAGAGATTTTCAAATGTCGGAATTTGGAAAAAATGCCCGTATGAAA
>JANXZD010000423.1 GCA_025355705.1 Bacteroidota bacterium
CTGAACGTCCGCCGATAATATCGCGGATGCCGGCAAAAAGATCTTTGAAAATATTCGCACCGAGAATCGCTTCGCCGCTGACGATGCCGTAGTATTTTGTTATTTTTTGTCCTTCTACGGTGTTGGTTGTTGTGATGAGCATTATTTCTCCTGTATATTCACTTATTTCAATTTCTTCTTTACATCAAACCGAATAGTTTTATCCCACGTATGTTTTTCTTTTTTGATGAATTCGATGTGGGATGCCTTAAGAACAAGATATATCCACAATTGACAATAAGAAAAATACATTAACAAAATCACAAATATATTATTAAATGTATCTTCTTCATCATAAGAGATCGTTAAGATGATCTCAAAAATAAAAAGCACAAATGCCATCATCCACACGATCGTGTATGGTCCGGGCAGACTCATTGAAACAAGGCCTATTGCACTAACGATAAATAAAATATCGGAAATGATCATTGCTACAAAAAAAACGTAATACAGTGAGAGGGTATATAAAAGATCGAATGCAACACGTTTACTTTCGAATTTCGGCAGATCTTTCCAAAATTTTGCAATAACATAATTATTTCCACGAACCCAGCGAAGACGTTGTTTTATCCATACTTTCCATTCCTGCGGCTCTTGTTCGTACGTTATTGCATAAGGGATAAATTTTATTTTATATCCTTCTTCGTATAAACGGATGCTCATTTCGGAATCTTCTGTCAACGCTTCCTCATCCCATCCATTCAGTGAACGAAGCAAGTGAGTCCACATGACATAATTTGTTCCGGGCAGTGTTGCAACTTTATGCAACTGCCATCGCCCGGCTTGCAACATTGATTGGAAACTTAGTGTCTCGATATTGATAAATCGATTCAGCAATGTTGCATTCTTATTGATTGAACGGAACTTTCCGATTACAGCACCGAGTTCTTTATGAAGCACAAGTTGCATTGCAAGATACCGAAGAGCGTTGGGGTCAGGAGTATTGTCGGCATCATACACTGCAATAATTTCTGATTGTACTTTTGGTATTGCAAGATTTAGCGCACGCGATTTTCCTTTTCCACCGTCTCCTTTTGGCACGTTAAATAAGATCACTCGTTCATCATGATCCGCAAAACGCTGCACGATTTCTTCCGTTCTATCTTTAGATCCGTCATTAATGATAATAATCCGTAGTTTTTCACGAGGGTAATTAAGTGCAAGCATTGCTTGGACAGTATCACCGATAACCTTTTCTTCATTGTGTGCAGGGATCAATATTGTGCAAGAAGGAAAATCTATTGTTGATTCGTCGGAAAGTTGCTTCTCCCGTATTGAACGAACATAATTGATATATCCGAAGACCGTCAATATAAATTGATATGCGATCATGAACCAAATAAGAATAACAGCAACGACAAACAGCGCACTGAGATCTACTTCCAGAACATTCATATATTCTTCCTTATGCTATTAGCAACAGCACGTTGCTTCACTACTTTTAATCCGACATACATCAATAACAGTAAAACGACAGCACCAAATCCGAAAATTGCGATCGCATAGGTAGACCAAAAACTGGTAAGACTTACGCTATAGGCGAATTCATCGCCGGTAAAAATTCGAACAGAATGTTTGCCCGTTGGGAGGGCAATAGTGTAACAATCATTTCCCAAAAGAATCATTGTTTGGATCTCTTGCCCGTCAACAATTACCCTGGTTGGTTTTGCATTCACCGAGGCGAGAGCTCGCAATGATGTTTCATATTCAAAATCGAGATTTCGCATTGAATGTGTGATGGAAAGGAGATTTGCATTGATCGACATTAATTGTAACTCAAGCTGAGACGTAGAAAAATCTCTCGTTCCAGATGATTGTAGCCCCAAATGATGTTCTCCGGCAGAGATCAAAATATTTCCTTTGCGTACAGGCATTCGCGGTGATCCATCAATACTGACTTCTGTGATATTCTTTGGAACAGATAATGTAAATGATCTTGGGCTTGACACAAAAACTTCATTTCCTAAATATTGATATATTACGTCGGTGGTCATCGAGTTGCCATACAGAGAGAGATCCTCCGGAGGAATAGTAGCTTCACTATAAATCGTTGAACGGGAAGTTCCAAGAGATGCGCTTCTGACCAGAAGATAACCCTCTATTCCTGTTGGTGTTAAAGTAGGAAAAGCGGTGATAACAGTTGGTTTCCTGAATTCCAAAATATTAAGATCGAGCATTAAATGATCCGGCTGACTGACCTCCGAGCGGTACCGATTAGCTATTGCTTGGTAGCGCATGGGTGATGTTGACCATTTGTTTTCCGGATCTTCTACCTGCAAATAAAAATTATATTTCTTTTGCAGTGCAATAATATGGTTCATATCAACGGCAATATTTTCACGTAACTCGGGGGAACCGTAACTATCCATCGCCGTAACAATAACCTGGAATCCTGGTCGTTGTTCTGCAAAATGTTTTACCGAAGTAAGGATCTTTTCATAAATTCCGTCCAATACATGCACTCGATATTCAGTCACCGCAGAACGAGCAACAGTATTTGTTCTCCAATAATTTTTCGATGTATCGTTGAACACTGATTGAAGATCAAATCCATATTGATGTTTAAATTCAACTTTTGCACTGGGATGCATCGGCGTGAATAAATTCATATCTTTAAAACCTTGTCCCGCTTCAAAATATAATTCCGCAATATTAACGCCGTCCCAATCATATCGCTGCAATAAATTGGAATAGTTTACAATCATGGAATCGACACAACGAGGATCGGTCATCGTAACAGGGTATCGCCACGATGGTCGAACATCGTCTCCGCGAACATTCTTTTCGCGCCACTCTGGATGATCGTTCCAGAATTTTTGACTCACCTGAGGAGGCTCTAACCACGCAAATACTAAAATTCCATTGGCATGTGCGACACGGATCAACCGTTCATAATCATACGTGTATTTCGGGTATTGATGCCATCCTGAAGCATGGACAATATGAACACCTTGTTTTACCCATTGTGCGACCAATTGTTCGATAGAATACGCATGTCGAAGACCTGGATCAAAATATAACTCCAATGCTTCCCGTTTTATAAAAGGACGAATGTTAAAGTACTTCTGAATGTATTGAATAAAATATGGATACAAACTGTAGCCATATGGTGAAAGGGGGTCGAACAAGGAATTAAAGAAAAGAATTTTACCGTCTCCAAATTTTCTCCCGATTACCATCGGTAATTCTGTTGCTTCATCACTGCAAAATATCTCATCGATTCCTTCTGCTTCGAATTTTGGCACCAATTGCG
>JANXZD010000403.1 GCA_025355705.1 Bacteroidota bacterium
CACATTTGAACTATTCACAAGAAAATTATAGACAGGAATAGAACTATTTACTCGTATAGTTGAGGCAGCCGGTGTTGATGCATTTCCAATCTGAATAATCCCGCCTGTCATACTATAACTAGTGTATGATGTATTGACGAAACCTAAATTTTGACCACCCGGATTTCCAGGATTCTGTATGATAATCGTTCCGCCGGACATGTTGAAGGTAGATCCTGGAACATTCATATTAAATGGTGCGCTTGTTGTTGAAGTACTTCCTGTCGTATTTACGGTTAATATTCCACCACTTATAGTCAGATTTGTTAGAGCGTAACTATTTGCTTGATCAAACCTTCCGGCAACATTAACGGCGCCGCCGGAAAAAATAAATATTCCTCCGTTTGAAATTAAATTATTATCTGATGCATTTCCGACATTTAATGTTCCGCTCATCACACGTAATTCACCTACAATAGTTAGGCTTCCACCGGTGGTATTTAGTACTGCTGAACTGTGATTAACTCGCAAACCACCGATCAATGGAATAGTAACATTTCCGGTAAATGGGGTTGTTGTCACTCCCGTTGCAAGATTAAAAATTCCACTGGTAATTGTTAAATAGTTCGTTGTTGTAGAAGAAAAATTTGTTGCAAATACATCCAGAAAATTCGAAGCACTTCCACCTAAATTCATCGTCATAAGATAAAATCGAGTTGTAGAACCAGGACCACTTACAGATTGCGTCCCCGATTTTATAAAATTAACAGTGGCTCGACTGCTTGCGTTCGGAGACATGTCGAACGTTCCACTATTTTGAATATTCCCGGAAGTATTAAGAATATGAGATGATGTAACCGATGCAGTATTGATTTTGAAGGTACCACCGCTGCGAACATCAATTGTTCCGGTAACAGAGACTGTGCGTGCTGTTGCATCATTTCCAATTTGTAAAATTCCGCTGGTTCCTTTTCCAATTGATAATGAATTTACTGTCACATTTTGATTTATGGTGACGGTAGTGCCATCATCAATGACAACATTTGATGACGAAGTTGGAACCACTCCACTTTTCCATGTTAAAGGGTCACTCCATAAAGTCGAAACTGAAACTTTCGACGTGTCATTTCCCGGTGCGGTTGTTGCTTGACTTCCTGTCAAAGCAGTGCTAAATGCTCCCTCCGAAACTGCATATATTCTCCAATAATATGTTGTTCCCGATAATAATCCCGTTTGATTATAAAGATTCGTTGTCGCCGGCAATTGTGTAATGAAATTATACGACGCACCGCCATCATCAGAACGATATAAAACATATCCAATATCAGATGAAACAACACGGGTCCAATTCACTTGCATCGATGTTTGCGTTACACTTGTAAAAGAAATTCCCGTTGGTGCTATAGGAACAGGCGGTGTAAATGTTATTAATGAATTTGTTGCTGGCAAAGTTTGCAATGTATGCGGTACATCGGCTGGATTTCCTGTAACACCTGCATTGGAAAAAGTTGCCGTGTTTACTGTTTGTTGAACAAGCATATTCACCGCGGTTGGCGGGTTACTGATACTTGTGCCATTCATTCCAGAAGTATAACCCTGAACAATATTGACCGTTTGTGACGCAAAACTAAAAGTTCCAATATTCATCGTACCATATACGAATTCAATGACCCCTGTGCCTTCATATAATTTTACTTGATAATTAAATTGGGGATGACCTACTGCACCACTATACCAGGGTTGCAATCGAATCCATTCTACCGTTAATACTCTGCTACCGACTGTTCCGGAGGTTAAATACTTAATTCCATTACCAAGAGCATCCAATCCGCCGCCGGTTGTATCTGTTGTTTGATCATAATAGAAAGGAGCTATCGTTAATGGCATCGTTCTTGTCGTTGCAGTCGAAGGCTGACTGAGATCATTATCGGTCGATCCGTATTGATTTGTTGAAGGACCTCCATTATTGGCGGCAGATGAAAAATCAATAAAACCATTTGTTGAAACCGAAAATGTTGTATACCGTGTTCCTAAATACCAGAAATCGAATCCAATATTGACTGGATAACTACGATCATCATCTTCCGCACCCGCACCTGTAAATCTCCACGATGGAACAGCATTGCCGGTAAACTCTATGGAGTTGTATGTTATTCCAGTTGTTCGAGCAATAGCGGTTGGCGATTTATAATTTGCCAAACTTTGTCCGAAAAGTAATTGAATCGAATTGGTACATAGAAATACCAAAAACAATATTAACGTTCGTTGTTTCATAGAAGTATTAAATAATATTTTGGTGCTATTTTTCATTCTATAATTAATAATAAATATGTCATGCCCGGATATTTTAATCGGACATCCACTTTATAGATTCCCGCTAAAAATCCCGCAGTATACGGGATGCCGTAAAGCGGCACGTGCGGGAATGACGAGCATTTATTTATTCTTAGAGACATTTATTTATTAAATAAGTTCAAAATCTTTTCAGTGAATTTTGCACGGACCGAGAAGAAGAAACCTGCAGATTGGTAATCTTTTCCAACAAGATCACGATCTTCTGTTCCGACAAAATTATAACCAACGGCTAAACGAATATTCTCAAATACAACATTCCCAACTTCTGCGCTGTAACCATTTTTTATCGATGATGAATTTGTTTGATCAACGATTCGTGAGTTCAAAATACGATATTCTGATGCAACATCGAAATTGTTCCATCGCAAATCGTATTCTGCGCGGATAAGATAGAAATCAGTCATCGTTGCGGCAGTAAGACCGAATGCTTTTTCAGTTGCATACTTCATTGCATATTTAGTGCCGATTTCAAGACCGATGATCGGTTCAACAAACATATGCACCGAAATGATATTGACATCGTATGAAGTCTGCGGTTCGATCATTCCATTAAATTCAACTTTCTTCTCGAATTTTCCGATTGCGTTCAACCAATCCATATCAACCGGTCGATAAGCAAGACCGATGGAGTTATCAAATTTCTTTAATAAACCGTTGCTGATTCCACTGCCGATTTGATTTGTTGACAAAGAACCTGAAGCGAATGTGCTTGAGGGTGTTTGCGCCTGAACTCTGTCTTCTTCGAAATATGTCATTTTATCGATCAACGTAAAATCATTTGCCAAACGAACATCACCACCGAAGGTTAGGTTTCTGCGAATTGATTGCGATGTTTTTGCAAATTCACCTTTGATCGATGCTTTGTACGATTGTTTCGGTAAATATTCAAGCCCAACTGAAACTGCCTCGTTATCTGCAGTTTGAACTTCGACAATATTGCGGTCAAGTGCCCGTGTACGTTCATAGGAAACATTCGACGTTACTTCGTCTGTAAGATGAAGAATATTTCTCAAACCAATGCTCACCTGATTGCGTTGGCCGCTGATTGCATTCCCCATTTGATAACGAGCTGTTGCCGATGTTCCATATCCAAGTTCAGAACTAATTCCGAATAACGAAGCATTTGCACCGTTGCCATAGAATTTTTGACTGATTGAAAGCGTTATCGGATCAATAATTCTATATTCTGCACCAATGGTCGTTGCCGAAGGTTTTACTTCATTCTTTTCTGAAGAACTGATGCTGTGTTCATATTCGGCGATAATGTTAAGTCTGTCCATAGGACGAATTGTTCCCCGCAATGCTAGCACGGTAGATTGTTTTGCAGTTGATGCGGTATCACTTGGCGTTACGTACGAAATATTTTCTACACGAGCACCAAGGGTTGCTATATTTCCAAATGAACGTTCGCCACCCGCAATAATTGAATTAATCACTACTTCTTTACCGCTGGTGTTTTGAATTGTATGATAATAATCTGTTGTAAGTTTCGTTGCTGTCAATCCATCATAACTTGCTCCACCGCCATATTTTGTAGAACCGGATTCGTTATTCACTCCACCTGCACCCATTGTTTGGTTCATAAAACCATTTTCAACTTTTCTAAAGTACGATTTCAATTGAAGTTTTTCAATCGGTGAACCGGCGACATCAATTTTCCATGCATTTCCACCGGTATTGATCTTATCAAAACCGCGTGCAAATTCTCCGCCAACCGTTACTTGCTGACCGAGTGCATATTTTGTGTTTGCACCAAGTAATGTAAAATTGCTATTTGAACGATCGTGAACAACCGTTCCGCCAACACGCAAACCGGTAGCAATTTCTTTTTCGCCTTGTGCTCCAATAACATAACTGTATTCTGTTGCAACGGTTGTAGTGACTTCGTATGACACAACGATATAGATCGGATTGCCATTAACATCAATACTTGCAACCGGTTGTTTAAAGAACAATGTTCCTTGTTGATAATCAATTTCATAATCACCGAAACGGCTCTTTTCTAATCGTGAAAGAACAATTTCGTTGTGCAATTTATCGCGTGTTTCAATTCGCAGTTTTTCTGTCCCAACAACGATATTGCTCTTTCCTAAGAAATAAAAACCTGAGATTCCTTGTCCGCGAATTTCATCTTGAACAACTTTGCGATCGGTTAATGTTGCAAAAACATCGGCATTTTCTTGTTTTGTTTCATAATGCGCTTTGACGCCATTGAATGTGCGGTCATATCGGGCAAGTTCGTTCTGAGCAAGTCCTGTATTAAAATCACCAAATAATGCATACGAACGATTTCGTTCTAGTTTTACAAAGAATGGATTGTTTGATTGTGCTGTATAATCAATCGTACTATTGTCGCCATAGATCGAATACAACACATCTGGATCTAATTCTTTGAATAATCGATCTTGACGACGTTTGTTGTCGTAGGATGCGGTCAGTAAATAATCGCTCCACACTGAACCGCGTCCGTAAAATGCTAAGCGACCGTCACTGTGGAATCCATTGTTCAGTTTGTTCTCATCTTTTAATTCTGTAAGATTTCCGGATGTCGATAAAAGGCTTCCCTCAGCATTAGCAGAACCAACCAACATTAATGGTTCAATTGGAGTGCTGAACTCTTTACTGACTTGCGTTGCGATTGAAGAAGTTGAGAGTTTAAGAGAATATGTTCCCGCATCTTTTGGTGCTCGTAAAGGAATTGCAATTTCTCCATTATTCAATCGGACTTGAATACCGGCTGTATTAGGGTCAACATCTTCGATATCCGTCTTCATACTATCAGATTCAATAGTAACAAAGTAACCATCATTAATCTTCATACCCCATTTATCAACTACGTTAGCCGTTACATTCAATATTGTTCTACCGTCTGCACGAATTTCATTCTCCGGCATATTTACAATTATAGAGTCAGGAGTTCCAATACGATGAATTTTTCGATCGACCGAAATATTTTTACCGTTTGGCATTCGCAATGTAACGGTAAAAGTAACAGGACCTTCAGGAGTCTGAACTCCTAAAAATTCAAATATGCCATCGGGGCGCACTATTGCTGAATCTATTGGTGCTCCGTTTACTTGTAATTGAATTGGAAATCCAGGAACTGCTTGGCCGGCAATAAACTGATTTTGGAAAACAGATACCATTCCCACTTTCGGCTCGTTGATAATCAATTGAGCATCAACGAGAGAAACGGAAAGAACCGTAAACCCAAAAATCAAAACAACATATTTTTTAATTATTGCAAGCATTTATATTAATTTGTATGAAAATCTACTTTCATTGAGAGCCTACCAGGTTTCACTCCTGGTAAGCTCTAAAACAGATCTTATTAATTTATTGCGACTCGATATTTTACTACCTTCGTGCCACCACCACCATTGACAGTGGTTGATTCAACTGTAACAGTGTTCGCATTAAAGTTTGCACCATCGTTACCAGCTACAGCATTTGTTTTTGCAACACCATCAACTTGAATTCCTAAACCAACTCCATAAGAATTAGGGCCAAAAGTTGTATTGTTAGGAATGACATTTGACGTAGTGAGGTTAGTTGCATTTCCGGTACCGCTGTTAGTGATCGTAAGGGTATATTCAATTGTATCACCAGGTGCTGGATTCGTTATAGTCCCTACACCTGAAATCCATGCCTGCGTTAAAGAGATGGATAGGTTTGGTGCAGTAACAGTAGTGGTGATAGTAATAGAAGGACTATAATTGCTTCCGCCATTTGGCTGCGTTCCTGCAGTACCGGGAGCAGCACTAAGCAGGCGGATAATGGTGTTTCCGTTTTGACCAGTAACATTAACTCGCAAGTAAGCATACAGCGTAAGTGAATCACCAGCAAGAATAGAAGATGTAATAAAAGGTTGGCTTCCAGTAACGCCAGAAGTTGCTGTAAATAAATGTACTGTATCAAGAGTTCCACCTGATTGTACTTGGCTAAGGGTGAACGTCATTGCAGCATTACCACGATTAAACACTTTAAATGTGTAGGTAAGCGAATCACCAGGATTTCCGTTTTGATTTGCAGTTACTTGTGTTACAACTGCACCGGAAGCCTGTGAAACTACGAACGGAGTCAAAGCCGCAGTTCCTTTTGTATAGCCATGCAATCCATCACTATAGGATAATTGTGATGTCGTCTTTTGTGTTGCTGTAGAATCCATAATTGTAATGGTATTCCCAGATTTCGCACCAGTACCATTTGCTGTTATTTGTTGAATTGTTACAACGACCTGACGTGTAATTGCTGCCCCCATTGATGCTGGAAGATCCGTAGCATTCATTGTCCAAGATACTGTGCCACCATTACCACTACCATTTGTACCAGAATTTAATCCGCTATTAGTAGCACTTGTAAAATTAAAATTAGTATCAA
>JANXZD010000404.1 GCA_025355705.1 Bacteroidota bacterium
CGGCAGCATCCCGGCATATCCTTATCTTTCCCCTAAGGAAGCATTTCCGAAAGCAAAAGCAGCGGCGCAGCGCGCATTAGAGATCGACCCGAATTTATCGGAAGCGCATAATCAGATGGGATATGTGCTTGCACTTTATGATTGGAATTGGAAGGATTCGGAGAAGGAATTCAAACGCGCATTGGAACTCGATCCTTCCAATTCCGCAGCACATTTTCGGTATGGTCAGATGATTCTTTCAACGACGGGGCGAATGGAAGAGGCGATCGTCGAAGTGAAACGGGCAATGGAAATGGAACCGCTCGATGTGAACATCATTACCAATTTGGTTTCGATCTATACGTTTGCGCGACAGAGTGGTCTTGCATTGGATCTAGCAAAGAAAGCATATGAACTCGAACCGAATTTTCCCCCTGCACGCTGGGCTCTTGGCCAGGCATATTCTGTAAACGGTATGTATAACGAAATGGCATCGATCAGCGAAGAAGGTTTGAAACTGAATCCGGTGAGTCAAGCGCTTCTGAAGGGCGCTGGATGCGCATACGCAAAACTCGGCCGCCGTCGTGATGCGGAGGAAATAATTCGTCGGTTCAGAGAGATCGAGAAGTCCGGGTATGTCATGTCATGCCGTATTGCAGCTATTTATGCAACTCTTGGTGAAAAAGACCAGGCGTTCACCGAACTTAACAAGGCATTGGACAATCGCGATTGGGATCTGTTCCGGTTGAAAGTTGATCCGTTCATGGATCCGCTCCGTTCGGATCCGCGTTTTAATGTATTACTGAAAAAGATAGGACTACTTTAATGATTGGACAGACAATTTCGCATTACAAAATAATTGAAAAACTCGGAGAAGGCGGGATGGGCGTCGTCTACAAAGCCCAGGATACAAAACTTGACCGCTTTGTCGCTCTTAAATTTCTTCCGGATCATGTCTCAGTTGGATCCAATGAACTGGAACGGTTCATCACGGAAGCCAAAGCAGCCGCATCGTTGAATCATCCGAACATTTGCACGATCTATGGTATTGAAGAAGCGGAAGGAAAACATTGTATCGTCATGGAATTCGTGGATGGCCAGACACTCCAGGAAAAGAAATCTGCTCTTTCACAAAAACAGGCGCTCGATATCGGGATCCAAATTGCGGACGGATTGGCCGCTGCACACGAAAAAGGGATCGTGCATCGGGACATCAAACCCGAAAACATCATGATCCGCAAGGACGGCATTGTGCAGGTGATGGACTTCGGTCTGGCGAAATTGCGCGGTGCTTCCCGGTTGACAAAAGAAGGGAGCACAGTCGGCACGGCTGGATATATGTCCCCTGAACAAGTGCAAGGACAGGATACTGATCATCGTTCTGATATTTTTTCTCTTGGTGTTCTATTATATGAAATGTTCACTGGTCAGATTCCGTTCAAAGGAGTTCATGAAACCGCCATCGCGTATGAGATCGTGAATGTCGATTCTCCGCCGATGTCTTCAGTGAAACCGGATATCACACCCGAACTCGATGCGATCATTCTTGAGTGTCTTGAAAAAGATCCAAAAGAACGGACGCAATCGGCAAGTCAGGTTTCCCTCGATCTGAAACGGAGCCGAAGGGAATCGAGCCGGTCTCGCGCAAGCAGGATCACTGCCGCAAGGCCGAATCTTTCATCGTCACGGCAAAATATTTCCGCAATGAATTTGAAAGAATCCTTTGATACGACGGATGCTCCGCAACGGAAATTTCCGATGGTCATACTGGCTGTCATCGCGCTGGTCATGCTTGCGGCAGGTTTTGGAATATCACGATTGATGGAAGCACCAAATGCAGTTGTTCAGAATCCGGTGATCAGTGCAGCGATCAATATTCCATCAGGAATACACTATAATGACGGACTTGGCGGTCATTCAGCAATATCACCGAATGGTCAACTGATCGTTTTCTCCGGTACAGATTCTTTGTCACGAACAGGTCTATGGATTCGTCCGTTAAGTTCCAATGAAACGAAACAATTGGCAGGAACGGAAAAAGCTCAATATCCATTTTTCTCATTTGACGGACGATCGATCGGATTTTTCGCCGATGGAAAATTAAAGACCATCGATGCAAAAGGTGGTCCCGTAATGACCCTAGCCGATGCACCATTTGGCCGTGGCGGTGCGTGGAGCAAGACCGGCGAGATCGTGTATTCTCCGAATGTGACAGATATTAATTTGCTCTCAGTTCCCTCTTCCGGCGGAACACCACGGCCGGTCACATCATTCGATTCCACATTTAAAGGACATCCCCGTTTTCCGTTCTTTTTGCCGGACGGCGAACATTTTCTTTTTTCGGTGATACCATTATCGGATCGCAAGACGTCTGAGATTTATGTCGGTTCTATAAAAAACGCTGAAACAAAAAAAATCCTATCAGAAAGTTTCTATGGCATGTATGCGTCGGGATATCTTTTCTCCTTTCGTCAGGGAATTCTTATCTCTCAGCCGTTCGATCAAACAACACTTATGCTCACGGGAAAACCGTTCACTATTCAAGGGAACATTAATTCCTGGACACCTAGGGCAAAAGCAGATTTTTCTGTCAGCGAAACCGGCTTGTTATTGTATTCCCTTGCCGGTACGGCCCGTTCAAGTGAATTATTTTGGATCGATAAAGAAAGCAACACAACACTCATCGGTCAGTTTGAACCATTTTCCCATATGGAGATCTCTCCGGATAATTTCAAAATAGCCTACGATCAGATCGATGCGAAAGGCGAATTACCTATGGTCTGGATCTACGACATGACGAGTAAAGTTCGAACACGTCTTTCGTTCGGTCAAAATGGAGGGAGTCACCCCATTTGGTCTTCGGATGGCTCGAAAGTTTTTTATGAAGCGGATGTCAACGGCAGCAAAGCAAATATCTTTGTGAAAAATTCTGACGGATCGGGAGAGGATCAATTACTGATCTCCGGCGCAGACAAAACAGTTGCTTTCACTACACGACATGTCTCGCCTGATGGGCGATATCTTCTTATTTCTGTCGGAAATGAGTCAGGATCAGAACTCGCCGTTATCGATCTTCAGAATATTCAAAAGCCACTTACAGTTGAAAAATTAGGAATTGTTGGTAACGAGGGAAGATTCTCACCAGACGGTAAGTGGATTGTTTTTCAGACAACCGAATCAGGAGTCTCAAAGATTTATGTTTCCTCGTTCAAAGGTATTGCCGGAAAATGGCAGCTTTCGTCCGATGGCGGGGCCGTTCCGTTTTGGGTAAAAGGAAGAATCATGTATTATTCTAATTCGCATGACAATTACGAAGCATGCGATGTGACATTCGCAAATGGCAGTCCGGTCTTTGATCAGCCGGTTTCGTTGTTTACAACTGGCGGATCGCAGAATGCATATTTGTACGGGATTTCAAAGGATGGAAATAAATATCTCAGTTTTCGTCCTGCCAATTCGGGAGTCGGCAGCAATTTGTCGCTTATCGTCAACTGGAAAGGTTTGCTGGATTTGCAATGATGAATAGAACGAACAAAATATTTCAACAAAAGGATTACAAAGAATGATCAGACAACTGATTCCACACTATAAAATCCTGAAAAAACTTGGAGAGAGTGGAATGTTCCAAATTTTCCCACGAACGCTTTTTGTGAGTGGCAGAAAATTTGAGAATCCCGCCCCAAGCTGGAGGAGAAAAATATGATTGGACAAACGATATCTCATTACAAGATCAATGAGAAATTAGGTGAAGGGGGCATGGGGGTCGTTTACAAAGCCCAAGACACCAAGCTCGATCGTTTCGTCGCGCTTAAATTTCTACCGCCGCATCTTGCCGCGTCGGAGCAGGACAAAGCAAGATTCATTCAGGAAGCGAAGTCCGCAGCCGCACTGAATCATCCGAATGTCTGCTCGATCATCGATATTCAGGAACATGATTCACAAATGTTCATTGTCATGGAATTCGTCGATGGACAGACATTGATGGACAAGAAGTCATCGTTGAGTCTGAAGCAGGCGATCGAGTATGGGATTCAAATTGCGGACGGACTTGCTGCAGCACATGAAAAAGGGATCATCCATCGCGATATCAAACCGGAAAACATCATGGTCCGCAAGGACGGTATCGTTCAGGTGATGGATTTCGGTCTGGCAAAACTCGCCGGATCCTCGCGGTTGACCAAAATGGGAAGTACCGTTGGAACGCTTGGATATATGTCTCCGGAACAGGTGCAAGGAATGGAAGCAGATCACCGTTCAGATATCTTTTCACTCGGAGTGTTGTTGTATGAAATGATTGCAGGGCGTTCACCGTTCAATGGTGCGCATGAAAGCGCAATCCTCTATGAGATTGTGAATGTCGATGTCCCTCCGATGGTCACGATCAAACCGGAACTGGATCCTGCATTGGACGCGATCGTCCTTGAGTGTCTTGAGAAGGATCCTTCAGAGAGATATCAATCGATCGCCGAAGTAGCGAAAGAGCTGAGACGCTTCAAACGTGAATCCAGTCGCTCCCGCGCAAGTAGAGTGATGCCAGTGACCGGTGCATTACATCCCGGTTCTTTTGCTGCCGCTTATTCAGCGCCGCAAGGCATCAGTGCGGGATTCATCGGCCGTTTGAAGGGTGCTTTTTTGCTATGGATGATTATTGCAGTGTTATTCGCCCTCACTATGATCGTGCTGATCGTTGTTCCGGATCTCTTTTCGAGAAAACAGATGAAGGAAGCGATCCGTGCTTATATCTCAGGACCGGAGAAATTCACCTTCAGCAATTCGTTTGGCGGCGGTCAACTTGCGCTTTCCCCCGACGGTAGGGAGTTGGCATTTGTCGCCGTCGATTCTTCGGGCAGTACAAGTCTGTGGGTTCGTCCCATCAACTCATTGACCGCAACGATGTTATCGGGAACTCAGGGTGCGGCATTTCCATTCTGGTCTCCCAACAATCATTACATCGGATATTTCTCCAACAGCAAATTGAAAAAAATCGAGAAAACGGGAGGACCGTCCTTCTCAATTTGCGATGTCGTTACCCCGCGCGGCGCATCATGGGGGAGCGACGGAAAGATCGTCCTGCCGACCGATCAGGTGACCGGCCTTTCAGTCGTTTCAGAATTCGGCGGAATCCCCGTCAGTCTGACGACGCTGGATTCAACGCGCAATGAACAGACCCACCGCTATCCCTATTTTCTGCCGGATGGAAAACACTTTCTCTACTTTGCCCGGACCACCGCATCGGGAAGCGGCAGCGCTTTGGATGCGATCTGTGTCGGTTCCGTAGACGGCAAGACCAACAAACGCCTTCTGCCAGGAATCTCTAACGTGGCATATGCTGCCGGTCATATACTCTTCATGCGCGAGAATTCATTGATGGCTCAATCGTTCGACCCCGATGCGTTGGAACTGAAAGGTGATCCTTTCCCCATTGCAGAGTCGGTTGATTTCAGTACCCGGTACAGTATCGCATCGTTCACTGTCTCGCAGACTGGCGAACTCGTCTATCTTGGAAAAAGTGTTGCAACGACCCCGGAGTTAGCATTGTTCAGTCCGGCGGGGAAAAAATTACGTTCGTTCGGTCAGCCGGAAGTATTTGTTGTCGCAAAACTATCGAACGACGGAAAGACCATTGCGATGGATCTGTATGAGGTCACCGCGCGGAATGCTGATGTATGGCTGTACGATATCGTCCGCAGCGTGAAGACACGCTTTACATTCGACGGTAATGTCGATGCCTATCCCATCTGGTCGCCGGACGGCAAGA
>JANXZD010000433.1 GCA_025355705.1 Bacteroidota bacterium
ATCACATGATGCAGCAACCCGTCATCGTCTTTAGAGTCGAGAAGAGATTGTGGAATACGCCACAATTCTGCAAATCGATTGTTGGTTCTGATCACTGTTCCCTTGTTGTCAACAGCCAGGATTCCGTCCGCAGTAGATTCCAGGATCACATTTAAATTGGTCTCACTGTCCCGAAGTGCAGCGTCGGCTTGTTTGCGTTCGACCATAATGGCGACCTGACTTCCAACGGAATTGAGAAATCTCAGATCACGTTCACTATAGATGTTTTCCTTTTCGTAGTGTTGGAGGACCAGAACACCGATCGTATTGGACGGTGTGTGCAACGGTACGCCAATCCAAGAGGGTGACGGTGAACCGACCAACTCAACTTCGTTGAGTTCCTGGAGTTGTTTGAATACCGTCGATGTAATGATCATTGGTTTACCGCAACGGAAAACGTACGAGGTGCAGCTTTTTTGCATTGCAACAGGTGCGGGAACTGGGTCGAATTGATCTACAAAGTATAGGAAACTAAAAAAATTTGTTGTCTGGTCATACAGAGCTACGAAACAGTTCTCAGCATAGAGCACTTTCCGGAGAGAGCGATGCATCAACTTCATCAGTTCGTCAAGATTGGCAGTTGTCGTAACACCTTGTGTGATCTCATACATGACCTCTCTCTCTCGTTCTGTTTGCTTGCGCTCGGTAATATCTTCTACAATTCCAATCACTGCAATTTGTTCACTCGAATCATTTTTAATGACTGATGTTGAGAGATAAATTGGGAATTCAGTTCCATCTTTTCTTTTATTGAATAACTCTCCTTTCCATCCTCCATCTAAGGTTGCAGGTAATATTTGGTCAACAGTTTCTTTCGCATTGCGCTCTGACCAAAAGACACTGCTGTGCTTACCGATAAGCTCGTCTTCGGAATAACCATACAGTTTACAAAATGCCGGATTAACAAAGATGATACTATCGTTCAAATCTGCAATATTAATAACGCTATTCATGCTTCTGATCGTTTGTTCGTACATCTTTAGTTTCCCCTCGGCCATGGTGCGTTCGCTGAGAAGAGTGGTCATTGGACGAAAGACAAAAAAATAAAGCAGCGGAGTGATTAATATGGAAAGCAGAATTATATCGAGCAGCATCGTCGTTCTGGGTGAAAACGGTGATAATGTTTCAAGAAACATCATCACGACACCTTCGCTGATAACGATGGCACTTAATACCAACAACATGAACCGGTGGACAGAATTGGTAGAGCTAAATCGTTTGATGTTTTTCATATAAAGATTGTACTCCAAAACACTGAACGAAAATAATGTCATTCGTAGTTTCGATGTGTGATGATTGCTCTATCGCTTGTGATTTTTTGTAGCTCACCATCATTAGAAAAACAACCTTTACGCCAATAACAACACTTAAAAAATGGAATATTTCTTCAAACTATATAGTGCCTATTTTTACAATTCTACAATGGTGTAATAATTTTAAGTTTGTTTGATATTCTTGAACTTACGATATAGTTCATTTGATGAGATAAAGGCAGTCAATTGTCCATTACTTTTGGCAAAGAGATAGTGACTGTGGTTCCTGTATTCTCAACACTTTCGATAATAAGTCTTCCGTTGTGGAGTTCCACAAGTGTTTTTACGATTGCCAATCCAAGACCTGCTCCTTGCTGTTCGTAATAATCTCGCTCAAATTGTTGGAATGCAGAGATTTTTTTGATCTGTTCTTCGGACATTCCTCGCCCTTCATCTTTAATTTTTATGAGCACAGTAGGTCCATTTTCTTCGTTCGAAATTTGTACGGTTGTTCCAGCCATTGAAAATTTTAATGCATTATCAATGATCTCTTCCATGATCTTTGTCAGACGGATCGATGATATTTGAACAAGGGTATTGTTGCACGAGAGTTGTATTGCTTCAGTACGTTCATGCGTCACCATTTGTTTTTCTGAGATCGGGCGAATGACTTCCAGTAATGGTGTTGCAGATTCATGACGAACTTTTTCCATCTTCTCTCGATCCTTCATCAAAAACTGTAATTGTCCGAATAAAACCATGTTCTCTAATAAATGATGAAGCCGGTGTCCGGATTTATTGATTAATGCACCCATCTCTTGGACTTCTTCCGGAGGAAAATTTGATTCTTCCATAAGCATTTGCGAGAATCCAAGGATCGAGTTCAATGGAGTACGAAATTCATGCGGAAGAGATTGAAGGATATTTGATTTGATATCGTCAAATTGTGTTTTGTAATATTCATGCAGTGATCTTTTTTTAATCAACCGTGTCTTCACAGCAGAAAGCAGTTCCTCAGTAGTAAATGGTTTTGTTAAATAATCATCGGCACCTAACTGCATTCCTTTCCGCATATCGGCGGTTCCGGAGTTACCGGTCAAAAAAATGAATGGGATACCGGCAAATTCAGGTTCTTCTTTCAATGCGCCTAATAATGTAATCCCATCCATCTTTGGCATATTGATATCACAGAGAATAACATCGGGACGATGCATTTTTGCCGCCGCTAAACCATCCAATCCATTGGTTGCTTTGAACACTTCGTAACCGGAAAACTCAAGTGTCATTGTGATGATATCGCGGTAGTTTTCCTCGTCATCAATAACGAGAATCTTTTGCGAAGTTATTTCATGGTCCATGATCGTGAATTCCTTATTGCTATTGACAAATTATAGGTTCATCCCGTTCGCTTATTCTGATCATCAACATTGTTTTTTTAGTCGTGGAAATTGTTGGGATTCACTTCACGCCCTAAAAAAAACATATTCATTATAAATAATGTGACAATCGCGCAAAATATTTTAATAGACATCCCGTTATGGGATAGTTTATTGAGTTCCAACGCTCAACCTGAGTATGATCCCCAGCCTTCCAATATTTTATAGTAGCAATTTATTACGAGGAAAGACAGGGTCATAAAAATTGCATGCTCCTGAATGATTCCTATTGATCATCCTGAACATATTATAGTAATTGTATTTAAGGATCCTTGATAAATTTTAAAATAATTCTAGTAAATATTTATACTAACACATAGGTTAACGCTTATCTTTTTATGTGAAGAAAAAATATCCGAGATAGGTAATAGCAGACATATTAGTCTGTAGAAAAAGATATATATCACAGGAAATGAAAAATCTATTCCAGAGTGTTTTAACCTAATTCAAAATTTTGTATTATTTAGAGTATAATAGTTTCTAACCTACTCAATTAAAACAAAATTTATAATGAAAGATTTCGCCCATCAAGTATTCTTTTGGTTTCTTTTCTTTATAGCAAGCGTTACCATTGTTGCTATTGGCCTACGCAATTTTGATTTTTATACACTCTCGTTTGAAGAACGCCCGTTCCATGAACGCTACGAAGATCTGAAGCCAAGCGGATTTGAAAGCCATGGCTACGGTATCGTGGGATCGTGTATGATCACCTTTGGCGTTGCGATGTATTCCTCTCGAAAAAGGTTTCGTGCATTACGGAATGTCGGCAGTATAAAATATTTTTTAGAATTCCATATTTTTTTATGTTTGCTTGGTCCGGCATTGGTGCTGTATCATACAACATTTAAATTCGGAGGACTGGTAGCGGTCAGTTTCTGGAGTATGACTGCAGTTGCGCTGAGCGGCATAGTTGGACGGTACCTGTATGTGCAAATTCCGAAAGGAATTAAGGGGGACGAATTGACCGTGAAGGAGTTAGAAGAAGAAAGTGCAGTGTTTTATCGCGTACTAAGCGATGATTATGGTATCGATCCGGTTGATATTCGG
>JANXZD010000443.1 GCA_025355705.1 Bacteroidota bacterium
TTTTTATGGAATATTCCATTACTCCATGCTCTTCAGTCGTCAGGTTTCTGTTTGGAATTCCGAGCCCGATAAATGGAAGCTGGAACCCAAAGCCGAGATCGGCATGGTCGCCGGCCTTTACAAAATCGGTAGACATACCGAGCGTTTCTTTAAGATTTTTATTGTACATCCAACCGCCGATGACACCGATGGAACCGGTGATCGTACCGGGAGCTGCAACGATCGTATCCGCATACATGGAAAGCCAATACCCGCCGGAAGCTGCAACAAAACCTTGCGAAACGATGATCGGTTTTTTTCCCTTTGCATTCCTCATTGCTTCGGCAATATAATCGGATGCCAATGCGTCGCCGCCGGGAGAATCAATACGAAGCACGATTGCTTTGATCTGCGAATTATTCACTGCGCCTTCGACAACCTTCACCAAACTTCGGGCGTTGATTCCTTCATCCATTGCACATGCGCCAAGCATATAGATCACCGCGATCTTTGGCGGCTCGCTCCATTGCGCATCGTATGGTTCGTGAAATGCAGAAAGCGATTTCGCCGGCATAAATCCGTTCTCCTCGGCAGTCTCTGATTTCACAATACCGCCAACAACATCCCATCTGCCAATACTGTCAACTAATCCAAGCTCTTTTGCATTCGATGCAAGAAACATGACTTTATTGTTGATGAGAGAATCGAATCGTTCGGATGATAATTTTCGTGCTTCACAAATATCTGTTTTTGCAATCGCATACCAATCGTTGATAATCGCCTGCCGTTGCTCGCGGTCTGCTTCGGACATTCTATCATGAGAATACGATTCAACTGCAGATTTATATTTAAAAAATCTCCACTCATCATACCCGAGCCCGATCTTTTCAAGCGTTCCTTTCAGATATGTGCGTCCCATCAGATATCCTTCCAGCATGAGTGAACCGATCGGATCCATGACAATCTTATCGGCAACGGATGCAAAATGGTAGAGATCGATATTCCCGCGATCAATAAAGATGATTACTTTCTTCCCAAGCGATTTAAATTCTTTTAATTTTTCTCGAATCTCCCATAATTTTTCACGATCTACATTCATACCGGAAGTATTGATTGCAATTCCGCCAACGGCAGGATCGTTCTTCGCCATTTCAATCAATGAAAAAATACTTGTCAATGTTTTTGTGTTGTCGAATATTTCAAACCGTTGGTAATCGATTCTTCCATTAAAATCGAGATCGACGTACTTCGGTTTCACCGGAAAGATTTTTTTCATCACGGTTCTATCAAAAGCGCCAAGACGAACACCGTACGTGTTGTATGAATATTTTCCGCTTGTGTTGTAATGTGATTGTGTCTCCACTCCTGCATTGCCAAGACTGAATTGAAATCCGATATTGAATGCTTTGCTATCAAAATACCGTCCAGTAATTCGAATACCGGGAAGGGCCTCGAGCGCAACTCCCGCACTCCAGAAATCCTTGTTGAACTGAGGCGTGCGATGAAGAACATAATCTGCAAATGCTGTTACAACTTCATCGCCGAACGGACGAAGACCGATCTCACCGACCGCTTCCCAACCTTTCACATTCATTGCCGACGTGTAATTTGCGCCGACGGAAACAAATGGGATTGGACGTGCCAACGCACCAAGTGTGAGTAAATCCGATCTATCGAGAAGAACATTATTTGTGCTCGACCAATTATACGAAATGCCGGTACTGAACGACCTGTCTCCCGCACCAGTAGAAACCGTATAATCAGCAACATAATCTGACAACAACTTTTCACGGACAACACTGAAACCAAAATTCGGAGCAGCAGCAAATAATCCCCACCGATTAAAATCAAAGACTTTGGTACCATTGTCCGACCAGGAAAATAATAGGTCCGGTTCGCGCACATACGAAAGCAACGCGGGATTGTCATAACCGTATAAACCAAATTTCAATGCGCCCGGCGGGGAGAATTGAAAATCGTTGCGGGTGTAATACGGTTTGATGTTTGTATTTAATTGAGCAAAAGAAGAAATTGCAATGAGAAACAACAATGTGCAAAGCGTGAGTATTCGTTTCATATGATCTCCGGAAATGGTGAATAACAATATAAAACTTACGAAATAGTGTTCAAAAAGTTTGATATTTTTTAATCTCTTATGAATTATTATTACGAAAAACGGATGATTCCATCTGAAATATTTTTTGCTTTCTTGTCTTTCATCCGACATTTTCTTACGATTGTATAACTATTTCAATCACACATCGCGGAGTTTACTATGAAAATCACATCATCGGCATTTCAAGAAGGTAAAACAATTCCAACGAAGTTTGCACACCACGGCGTAGACGATGGAAAAAATATCTCTCTCCCGCTTAACTGGACCGATGTTCCGCCCGTAACAAAATCATTTGCTCTTTCCATCGTCGATCCACATCCAGTTGCAAAGGACTGGGTTCACTGGTTCATTATCAATATTCCCAGTAATGTTGCTATACTTGCGGAAGGTGCATCACAGAAAAACATGCCGAAAAGTTCTAAGGAATTGCACAACACATATGGCACACTCGGTTACGGCGGGCCTGAACCACCAAAAGGATCGGGTGTACATCCATATGTTGTAACTCTTTTCGCTTTGAATGTCGAAAAAATTGATCTTTCAGAGAAGACAACTCTTACAGAATTCAACAAAGCACTTGAAGGAAAGACAATTACAACTGCAAAATTGACTGGAATGTATGAAAGGTGATTACTTTGATAAAGGTGTTTTTATGTAAATAGGAGACTATCATTTTAAAGTGTAGATTGATTAGAGTGAAAGGGACAAAATCATGGATGATAATACTACACACATTATAGCAGGTAATCTTACAACCGCATACTTCACCGTAAATGCCGCGGCGATCAAAGGTGAAATCAATAATAGCGGAAACAGACAACCTGTACCACCCGAAGCAATCTGGCATGTTTTCCAACAGTTTGTTACACTTGTTGAGAATGAAATTAAAGTAAAAGTGTAACAGCAAAACATAGGCAAGCAAATTTAAAGAACGGATAACATCCGTTCTTTTTTTTTATACTAGTTCGAGAAATCATGTAACTTTTCTCTTTTTGATGGATATTATATATGTATGAGCCAAGACGTAACGACATTTGAGCAACTATACGAGCGGTATGCGAACGATGTCTATCGATTCGCCTATTGGCTCTGCGGAGATCCGGACGATGCAAAGGATATCACTTCAGAAACATTTGTGAGAGTCTGGACATCCGAAAATGAAACGCGGCTCGAATCGGTAAAAGGGTATCTTTTCACTATTGCACGGAATCTCCATCTTCAGCAGCAGCGGAAGAAAAAACGATTCTTACCGATCACCGAAGAGAACGCCGGTACAATGCATTCTACTGAACGGTTAACGGAAGACCGCTCGGAATTAGAACAGACATTGATGGCATTAGATACACTGCCGGAGATCGACCGAACCATTTTGATAATGCGCGCGCACGATGAACTGCCATACGATGAAATAGCAACCGCTACCGGACTATCCATATCGGCGGTAAAAGTAAAGATCTTTAGAGCCCGGACTAAACTTGCCTCATTCAGAAAACAATTTTAAGGGAAACATTATGAACATTACAAAAGATGTCATCTCAGATCTGCTTCCGCTGTATGTGTCCGACGAATGCAGTCCTGATACGAAATTACTGATCGATGAATACTTGAAAGCAAATCCCGAATTTGCACAGGAAGTGAAGAATATTTCACACAATCCGTTTCCTTCGGCAATTCCGAACAAACTGAACAAAGGAGATGAAATGTATTCATTGACGCGAACAAAACAACTGATCCGACGGCGCACATACTTAATGGCTCTCGCGATCTTCTGTACTCTCACTCCCTTATCTTTCCTGTATACCGGAGGAAAAATCTACTGGCTCTTCACCGAATCACCGACGAGCGCATTCTTCTACGGATCTTTTGGGATATTCTTCTGGATAGCATTCTTTTGGACGAAAAGAAGAACCAAGGAATTATAATGTATATGCTGCAATATTGAGCGGAGTAAAATATTCAGAAAACAGTAACTATTTTTTGAAGAGGCGCTATATTTCACTAATTCAAAACCTTCTCAGCAATACGTAAAACGTCTTACCAATTCCCGACCTGATCAGCCCGGGAACAAGAGCAAAAACTAATTACAAAACTATTGGTGCTGTTTATTGCAGACTACCTTCTGCTTGACGATACCGTATTGTCTAAGTCTAAACCATAAAGGAGCTTTTTATGAAACACTATCTCATTGTTATATTCGCAATCGTTGTCGTTTCAAACATCTTCGCTGCATCGGCGCCGAAGTTCTTTGATACACGATGGATCCCAACCAAACCTGAAATGTTGACGTATAAATCAACAAGCAAACAAGGAGACGGATTGTATCAAGTATCCATAGCAAAATCAGACAGCACGATTGAGATCTATATGAACATCATCACAAATGGATTTACTAAAACCGTTTCGGGCACAATGACGCTCGAAATGGTTCCACTACAATCGAGGGGAAAGATCATCGTCAACGGACAGATCATTATGGAAACAGAATGTTCGTATGAAAAGGATAAACTGCATATTTCCACATTGATGAAACCATA
>JANXZD010000538.1 GCA_025355705.1 Bacteroidota bacterium
TTGCTGCTTCGCGCAAAGGTATTATCGTGATGAATACTCCCGGAGGGAACACGCTTTCTACTGCTGAACATACTTTTTCTATGTTGATGGCACTCGCGCGAAATATTCCAAATGCGAATGCAAGTTTGGTTGCAGGACGATGGGATCGGAAAAAATTCATGGGTACTGAGTTGTACGGTAAAACACTGGGCATTGCGGGACTAGGGAAAATTGGACGTGAAGTTGCAACTCGTGCACAAGCATTCGGAATGGTGACAATCGGTTATGATCCTGTTCTTGGTGCTGATGTTGCATCAAAGATGAAAGTTGAACTTGTTTCGCTGGAAGAGATTTATCGTCGTTCTGATTTCATAACAGTCCACACACCATTAAACGATGAGACTCGCGGGTTGTTAAATGAACAGACAATTGCAAAGTGTAAAAAAGGCGTGCGTATTATCAATTGTGCCCGCGGTGGAATTGTAGATGAAGCTGCATTACTAAAAGCGCTCGATAGCGGGCACGTTGCAGGAGCAGCACTTGATGTCTATGTTGAAGAACCGCCCAAAGATTATTCACTTGTAAAGCATCCGAAAGTAGTAGCAACTCCGCATCTCGGAGCATCCACTGAAGAAGCACAGGAAAAAGTTGCAATTCAAATTGCTGAACAAATTGCAGATGCATTAAAAGATCGAGGTATTGTTGGTGCTGTGAATGCGGCTGCGTTGCAGGCTGGTGTTCCGAATGAGATCAAACCATATTTGTCACTTGCGGAAAAACTCGGATCACTGCAAGCACAAGTAATGAAAGGTCAGCTGAAGGAACTATCAATTGATCTTACCGGGGAACTTTTGCACAAACATTCTGAATTGATCAAGGCAGGCGTACTGCGCGGGCTCTTGTCAAAAATAATGAGCCAACCGGTGAACTACATCAATGCACCGGTATTGGCACAATCAATGGGCGTTAGAATCAGTGAAAAGAAGGATGTCGACTCAGGAGATTATGCAAATCTATTGACCATTGGATATAAGACTGATGTGGAAGAACGATCATTTGCGGGAACAGCTTTAGGGGGGAAACATTTGAAGATCGTTCGTCTTGATAAATACTACGTAGAAGGTAATCCGAACGGTACGTTTCTCTATTATACTAATATTGATCGTCCTGGAATGCTTGCAAAAGTCGGAGCACTTCTTGCAGAAGCAAATATCAATATTGCAGGATTGTCGCTGGGTCGGTCCGGAGTTGGTGAGCGTGCATTAACGGTGGTTGGTGTTGACAATCCAATTTCTGATGCAGTGTTACAAAAAGTTGCTGCTCTGGATGGTGTATTTAATGCAAAAGTTGTTACATTATAGATAATACAAGTTCCAAAACAATAAACCCCTCGAATTACTCGAAGGGTTTATTGTTTTAAAGAGGTTTTCCCAAAAGTTTTGTGAAATTCTCTCTATAGGTACGGCTTAAGATCACGTGAATATTATTGTCTAATATCACTTTATAGTCTCCATTGAAATATGGTTCTAACTCCTTGATCTTATCAATATTGATGATCGTGCTTCGATGAATGCGGATGAATTTCTGAGGGTTCAATTGTTGTTCTAATCCATTCATTGTCTCTCGAATCAAATGTGATTCATTTCCAACATGGAGTTTGACATAATTACCGGCAGCTTCCATCCAATCAATTTCTTCAATCCGTAAAAAGATAATTCTGCCGTTTGTTTTAACGATTAATCGTTCAAGTTTTGCCGAACGTTGCTGTATTGAATTGAGTAATACGTTGATCTGTTCTTTCGTAGTCTCCATCTCCACAGTAGATTGTAACGAAGTCCTGGCGTATGCAACTGATTTCTGAAATCGTTCACGATCGTATGGTTTTAATAGATAATCTAACGCATGGAACTCAAAAGCGCGAAGCGCAAATTCATCATACGCCGTAATGAAAATAATACATGGCAATGAATTGAGTGGTAATTGTTGGAGAACATCAAAGCCGTTTATCTCCGGCATTTGTATATCAAGAAACAGAAGGTTTGGTTTGAACTTGGAATATGAGGCAATTGCTTCGTGTCCATTCGAACACAAATCAACGATCTCAATATCGGGTTCGCTGGCGGCAAAAAGTTTTACTTTTTCACGTGCGAGCGGCTCATCATCAATGATGATCGCGCGAATCATAGTTTAATCATTAGAGAAGTTGAAAACGTTTGAACTTAATCCGTTTGCATACGGAATGGAATGGAAAGAGTTACACGTAACCCGCCGGTTTCTTTATTGGAAAATTGAAGAGAATAATTTTCACCATAAAGGATCTTTAGTCGCTCAATCGTGTTCTTAATTCCATAACCTTTGGTGAGGCTTTCTTCGAGGGATTTGTTGAGACCGTTACCGTCATCTTCGATTTGAAGGAATAACTTTTCCGCTTCACGCCATGATGCTGCAATGATGTTCCCTTGTCGTGAATAGGGGGCAATACCATGTTTGATTGCGTTTTCAAGTATGGGCTGTGCCATCATACAAGGAACAAGTGCATCAAGTGTGTCGGGGCGAAAATTTGTCCGAACGATCAATCGATCTCCCATTCTTGTTTGTTCGATGAGTAAATATCGTTCGATGAAGGCGATATCGTCTTTTAATGGGACCTCTTGTGTATTCATTCGTTCCAATGATATACGGAGGAGATCTCCCAGGTATGTCAGCATTTTATCTGCATCATCAACGCTTTTATACATTAGCGATGATATACCGTTAAGGGTGTTAAAAAGAAAATGCGGTTGAAGTTGTTGATGAAGTGTTCTGATCTGTGCTTCTTTTAATTGAACTTCAAGCTGTGACGCACGAAGTTCACGTTCGGAATATTTTCTGAAATAATCGAATGCAAAATGAATAGCAATGATAATGCAGTAATACAGAAGACGATACACATGATTGACTCGGGCAAGGGAAGTGATGACGTATGTGCCGTATGTTATATCGGGCATCTTTTCGAACACTCCACTATACATCCATGGTATAAAAGAATGGATCCCGAAAATATATGTAGTGTAGATGGGAATATGTACAAACGTAAAAAATAAACCAACAAATAGATGTAATGAACCAAGAATACCAAAGGGAAAGTTCTTTATGGAGATTTTTTCTGTGGCCCATATGATGAATGGTGTAAGCAACAACCATATATATGCTGCAACAATTCTATCAACAAAGACATTGATTGTTTCTTGCGCCGTAGGTTTTGTGGGTCCCTCAGATAAAGAGTCTGCGTAGATTGCTTGTAAGAAGAAAGCAACACCGAGTATAGTAAGAAAGCCAAAATAGAATAATAGCTCAGTTTTATATTTTTGCCAATATGTTCTTGTCGTCATGATCCGAACGTGATTCTTTCATCGATGGTAAAGAATCTTTGTCACAAACTCCAGAAAAAAATTATCGCCGTAATTCTACAAATGATCTGTTTGTTTTTTTAGAATCAATAAAAACATTTGACGGCGCGGACGCGCGGGGCAGGGAGGAATGCAGTCGAGCATTTTCCCCATCGGTTTTTTTGAATAATTCATTTTCCGCATTGGTGAACGGAGTTTCTCTGCTTGTTAACAGCCAGTTAATATTACATCCAAGATCGATCAATTTTACAAGCAATACAGGACCCGGCAAACTCCTTCCATTGAGATAGCCTGAATACAGAGTTGAAGGGTTCATATCCAACGCCTCGGCAAATTTTTTCATTGTGCCATACCGTTTGTAGCCGAATAACCGCAAATTCAGCGCGACCTCTTTTTTATTGAGTTTCATTGGTCCTCCTGTGATTGTAAAATTGTATTTGTTGAACTGAATCCAAAATAATCAGATCTGTCCAACATCAAAATATGTTTGTGATGAACAGATGCAAACTTGGGATAAGGTCACAAGAGTAGAGTTTAACAATCAACAAGAGAATACTCTACAATTGTTTTGATGCCCTGCTGTAAACAGTTGAAAATATTAAACAAATTGCAATAAGGTATTGACAATTGGGGTGACTGTCTTTATATTCCAATAGATTATTGAATCAAAAACGAATTATTAAGGAATAATTATTATTAATTTTGATACGCTCTCCTCAAACAAAATGAATTCAATGCGTGACTATTTTTTTATTCTATTCATCGTCTCATCCGAAAAAACAAAATAATATTTTTATAAAACCATATACTATTACCAAATAGTTCAAAAAACATAAGGAGACCCCACCAATGCTTTTGAACAGGCACCGTCTGTTTTTATCGTTTGCCATTTTTTTAATGGCTATGTTCGGCGCATCATGCGTCGATATTCCCTCTGAAGGGATCACACCTCCAAATTATCAATCATCCGTAAAATATTTTAATTATGGACGCGGTGTTGATACGATTTCTCTCTTAATTAGTTCCGTTTCATACACTGCAAAAGAATCATCAACGGTTCTGAAAATCAATGTGACGGATACGATTAAGGTTAAGACACAATTAACCTACAAGGTTCAAATCTTACGGTATTCTCGATATGATGTAAATTTCGGACAACCGTTGGAATTGTATGTTGATGGTTCATTGAAAGCTACATTGTCCCCTGGTCAGGCCACGAATTATATTACAACACCATCCGGTTCCAGAAAGATTGAGCTAAAAGGAAATGGAACGCTCGTTGACTCGATCCGTTACACCAAAGTGGACACGGTGAAAACTGTTACATATGATTCTATTCGTAATGCAGTTGTCAAGGCTACGAAGGTTGTTAATAGTGAAGGATCCAGTGCTACAGTGTTAAAGATCCCTGCATCTGGAACAAACAAAATTACTGTCGATGATGCTTTGTTATTTATTGAAACAGAACGTCAAGTATCGATGTCGTTGGTTGGGGATACTGTTCCAAGCTCATCAACGCTTAATGGTCTGCTCCGTTATGGCAGGATGCAGTATTTAATTGCCGCAGAACGGAAAACATTTGAACCGACCGTTAAGGTAGACACAGCAGCGATGATTGTCATTAATAATTTTTCCACTGCCGGAACGCTTCAGGTGTTCAAATCTACTCTATTAAAGGATAGTGTTAGTACGTTGGCTTTTAAAGGAAGTTCAGGTTACAGACTGTATCCGGCAAAAACAGATTCAACGTATAAGTTTGTATTTAGAACTCCAACATCTTTTACAGACGTAGACAGTGTCTCTTTGACTGTTTCCAAAGGCAAACAATATACGATTTCAGTTTTTGATGAGGCAGGAGTTCGTAAGTTCCGCTCATTTGCACATTGATAAAAAAGAAATTATAATTTTAATTTTTGGAGGAAAATCATGAGGTATAAATTATTTCTGCTCTTGCTGATTTCGTTATTTGCAGTAACATCGGCATTTGCGGCTTCCGGAAAGATTCGTGGAAGCGTCGTAGACGATAAAACAAAAGAAGCACTTGTTGGTGCCAGCATTGTTATTGTTGGCACCAACTATGGTGCAGTTACTGATGTCGATGGTAACTATATCATTCTTAATGTTCCACCCGGAACATATTCACTCCGTTCATCATTTATCAGTTATCAGAATGTAACGATAAGTAATGTGAAGGTCAGTGAAGATCTTTCAACTGAGATCAATTTTCGATTGACATCATCTGAGGTACAACTGAATGAAGTGGTCATTATCAATGATCGCCCGCTCGTTAACAAGAATGCAACGAATGCAGTTCGTATTAGCACTCAAGAAGATATCCAAAAACTTCCGGTTCGCGGTATCCAGGCCGCGGTTGCGCTATCGCCTGGCGTGGTTTTGCAAAACGGAAATCTTTATGTTCGTGGCGGTCGTGCTGATGAGGTTGGATATTACCTTGAAGGCGCGAACACGCGAAGTATTGCTTCTGGTGGTAATCTAACAACAGTTATTCCTGACGCATTGGAAGAATTTCAAGTACAAGCGGGTGGTTACACGGCTGAATACGGTGGAGCAAATTCCGGAATTGTTCGGCAATCATTAAAAGCAGGCGGACAGGAATACAAATTGTCAGTTCAAGGAGAAACGGATAATTTTACACCACAATACACGAAGAAATTAGGAACGTATTCATACGGTTATAGTGATTATACAATGACATTAGGCGGACCTATTCCAGGTTTGAAAAACGTAAAATTCTTTATTGCTGGTGAAAATCAGTTCCAGCGAGATAACTCAGTTCGATTCTGGGAAGGCTTTAAAATGGACAGCTTACCGGATGCACAATCCTCAACCGGATATATACTTCCGAGCTACGAAATAAAACCGGGAAATATTCCTGGCCTTTTGAATCGGTACACTGCAAACGGAACCCTGTCGTTTGATTTTCAACC
>JANXZD010000542.1 GCA_025355705.1 Bacteroidota bacterium
CGAAACAAGAAATAATTGAGATCGTTAAAAAAACCGGCAAGGGAGACAAACTTGCAATGGTCTATCTCGAAACTCCCGCAAACCCGACGAACGACTTGATCGATATTGAAGATTGTAAATCTGTTGCAAAATATTTTTCAACTTCAGAAAAGGAAGTTCTCGTTGCCGTTGATAATACATATTTTGGTCCCCTTTGGCAGCATCCGTTAAAGTTCGGAGCTGATCTTGTTCTCTATTCTGCAACAAAATATATCGGCGGACATAGTGATGTTATTGCCGGTGCCGTTCTTGGCAGTAAAGTATTAATCAAACGCGTAAAAACCCTCAGAACATTTTTAGGAAATATGGCAGGACCATGGACCGGATGGCTTCTGCTCCGAAGTCTTGAAACATTAAAAGCAAGAATGGATATGCAGGCACGCAACGCGCGAAAAGTTTCCGAGTTCCTAATACATCATCCCAGAATTGAAAGGGTGTACTACCTTGGCTTCTTAGACGAATCAAATCCCGTGCAGTACAATATTTTTAAGAAACAATGTCTTTCGGGTGGAGCAATGATTTCGTTCGATATTAAGGGGGGTGAAACTGAAGCGTTTCATTTTCTGAATAAATTGAAATTAATCCATCTTGCCGTCAGCCTAGGCAGCACGGAAAGTCTCATCGAACATCCGGCAACAATGACCCACTGTGATGTAGATGATGAAGAGAAAAAAATCCTCGGCATCAGCGATAAACTGATTCGTCTCTCGGTCGGTGTTGAACATTATGATGATCTGATTGAAGATATTAGGCAGGCGTTAGATCACGTAAGTGTGTGTGAAGGAATAGATATTTACGATCTTTCATCGGCTGAGGTTCAGACGGTGTAAATCATTCAATGGCTGAGAATTTCATAATACGGTTTCACTAGTACGGTATCGGAAATAAGCACATGAAATATTTCATCCTGAAGAATATCAACAAGCGAGATATCAGCACCGTTTAATATTGCCATTCTCTGAACAAGTCGAACACCATGACTGTAATCCACATACGTTTCTTGATGCCAATTATTCGGCGGCTGGATCGGTTCACCGTTCAATTGATGCCAACCATAGATCACAACTGGTTTTGATCTGTTTGGTTTTAGTTCAGAATAGATCTTTTGATGGACAATGATATCTTTTTTTGTTCCTGCAACAAGAGAACCCAATGGAAATTGATCGATGAGCGGTTTGCGAAGCATTTGAACTGAATCATTATGCTGAACAAATCGAGGCATTTTTGTCATATTTGTATCAGGGGGTATTGGTTGTGGATGCAGTCTTACAATAGCCGCAGCATAGATCTGATCAACCATTTTTTTTGTCGGCAGAATACAATCCAACCTATTGGCTATTTTTTGCGCAAGAATCGGCGTCATCGGACATAAAAAATAATTAGTGTCGCTACCAATGGAAAGATAATCCGGCGTTACAAAGTACTCAAGCGTATATTCTTGGTTATTGATTACAGCAGTTGTTTTAATTGGTATAAGTGTTCGTAAAAATTTAGGAATATCACCATTACTAATAAAAGTATATATCGAATCTTCACGATCGCTTCGGTTCAGAGAGAGAATCTTTTTGACATATTCACTGCCATTTTTTACTGGTAAACGATCTTCCGAAAGTGACAGTTGCTGACTTTGCAGATAAGAAGCAATAAACAGAATAGTAAAAATTATCTTCATTGTAGAAAATAAAAAAAGGCGAGGACAATTGCTTGTCTCGCCTTGTAGAATAATTGCGTTCCTTTAGTTTCTGTTACCGCCATGAAGATCCATACCAAATTTACCGCCGCCATTGATCGTTAGTGATCCTGCTCCAGCTCCCAAAATAATTGTGAACGTTTTGCTGATCGTTCGCTCTTTATATGCTGTTCCCCGTTCAAATGTTATGGTTGCATTATATGTTCCGTTCACTGTCCCGCTCACTGCTTGACTAAAATTGTCTCTCCAGTTCAGTAATGATGGTTTATATCGCAGACCTTTTACATCACTGAATACCATCGTCGTTGTATGAGTGAATGTGCGGATCATATTTCGAGTGATGATCGAATCAATACCGGAACGAACAAATGTTGTATCTGAATTCACCACCACGGTGTCCTTGTCGATCTTTGTCGCGGTCCATGCACCTTTCAACTGAGTGAGATTATGATGAACTCTGAGACTTCGAAAGAATCCGCTGCCGCTGATAATTTTGAATTTCAACGTATTGGCTGTATCCGTCCCGATAATTCTGTACTGTTGAACAATTCCATTTTTTTGAAATTGATATTGATATAAACGCTGTGCAGAAGCGTTAAACAACAATCCCGATCGCGAACGATCGATCGTAACACTCCACCAACCTGTTGCACCATCATATACCGGCGGACTTGCAACGGTCATTACTGAATTTTCTCCGCTGCTCTTTGCTAAGGTCGAACTGACTGATGCGCCGCCGGCAACACCATAGATATCGGCAAAACTTTCTATTGCACCACCGCTTTCATCTCCCATTGCAGCAGAGATTGATTCTGCGGCATCTTCATATAAAATACTTGAATCTTCCGGAGCCGTACTGTTTTTATCACATCCTGAAATAAAAACTCCGGAGAACAATAACAATGTGAAAAATGTTAATAGTTGTTTCATTGTTGCTCCTTATTGATAATGATTGAATGAGGGTTATTGTCGTTCTCTCATTCGGTCCTGCATTTCTTTTTGTCGTTCCTTTTTATATTCATCGTATTTTGGCTTTTGCTCTTTAGTCAATATCTTTACGATTGAGGAATCTGTTTTTTCCATCTGCTTCATCAAGGCTTCACGTCTCGCCTGACGGTCTCCGTCACTGTTCTCAAATTGCGCACGAATTTCGTCCTGTGCTTTTTCCAACAAACTTTTCACTTTTACCGTTTGTTCATTTGTCAAGACGACTTTTTCTTGTATTTTTTTTAACTGCATCTCAACTCTGTTGCCGCGCGGCTGTGAAAATGCATTGAGTGAAATAAAAGCAACTGCGGCCAAAACCATCAACAGATTACGATAATTCATCTTACTTCTCCATTTAATATGTAATTTAATTAATGAGTTCAAACTTACGTGTATTGGACAGTCTTTTTCAAAGTAAGTTTAATGATACGGATAAGCAAAAACACTGAAAACAGTGTCAGTTCAGGTAAAAAATCGTTATTTTCAGATAAGTTAGTCCGTTTGAAAGAAATAGTCAATGAAATCTCTAAAACAGAAATTAATTATTCTCGGCAGTGGTTTTGCTTCCTTTAGTTCATTAAAGACAATCAACACTAATCTATTTGATGTCATTGTTGTCAGTCCTCGAAACCATTTTATTTTTACTCCGCTTCTTCCCAGCACAACGGTCGGAACAATTGAGTTCCGTTCGATTATAGAGCCGATCCGCAGCGCAAAGGATAATATCACGTATTATCATGCATATTGCATATTGGTCAATACAAATAATAATTCTATACAATGTAAAAATGCGCTCGATGGAAATGAATTTTCACTTTCGTTCGATAAACTTATCATTGGTGTGGGTGCAATCAGCAATACATTTGGAATTAGCGGTGTGGAACAATATGGTTTATTCTTAAAAGAACTTACTGATGCACGTGCCATTCGGCAGCGTATCATTGAAAATCTCGAGCGTGCCAGTACGCCAAATTTACAGTTTGAAGAACGAAAACGATTGTTACATTTTGTTGTGGTCGGCGGCGGTCCTACCGGAGTGGAGTTTGCCGCAGAACTTCATGATTTCTTAACAGAAGATCTCATACATTCATATCCCAACATCCTTTCTGATGTTGATATAACATTGTTCGAAGCGGGCAATGCGTTGCTCAGCACGTTTGATGCAGCATTGAGTGAATACACGATAAAAATCTTTCAACGCCAAAAGATCTCTGTCCGTTTACAATCACAAGTTGCAAAAGTTGAAGAGAAAGAAATTATTCTTACTGATGGTTCGCACGTTCCGTACGGAATGATGGTCTGGTCAACAGGAAACACACAGACCCAACTTGTAAAATCATTACCATTCGAAAAAGACCGCGAATCTCGTTTGATAACAGATGAATTCTTTCATGTGAAAGGATTCACCGATATTTACTCTTTGGGAGATTGTGCAACGATCGAAGGAAAAGTGTTGCCGGCAACTTCGCAGGTCGCCCAGCAAGAAGGACAATATCTCGCAAAATCATTAAATGCAATGGCAAAAGAAAAACTTGTCAAACCATTCATTTATCATCATCGGGGAATGCTTGCATATATTGGAAGTAACCGCGCTCTTGCAGATCTTCCCCAGGTGAAAGGGAGAGGATTTTCAACATGGATATTTTGGCGTTCGGCGTATCTTACAAAATTAGTAAGTTGGAAAAATAAAATTCTTGTTGTGTTCGATTGGATAAAAACATTTATCTTTGGGAGAGATTCAAGCAGGTTTTAAATGAACAGATTTTCACTTCAACATATTCAGCAAAAACTTTCTTGCAGTAAATATACCTCGCTTTCCCATGCAGAGATGAGACAAGCGTGCGTTATGGTTTCCCTTATAATGAAAGAAGATCAATTACATCTTCTCCTTACCAAACGAACGGATACAGTTGAACATCACAAAGGACAGATCTCTTTTCCTGGCGGAATGGTTGACGACGATGATGAATCATCCAACGCAACTGCACTGCGCGAAGTTGAAGAAGAGATTGGAATATCGTCTTCTTCAATTACTATCCTTGGACGCCTGGACGACATTCATATACCAAGTGGATTTGTTGTTACGCCAATTGTCGGTTATATTGAATCACTTTCAGAGCTAAAGCCAAGCCCGGATGAAGTAGCAGAAGTTTTGTTAATTCCGTTGGAAAAATTCTTTGATCTGTCGCTTCGTCGTATTGAAACACGTGAATTAAAAGGTGTTGTGCGGCAGGTGTACCTGTACGATGTATGGAAAGAACCTGTGTGGGGTGCAACAGCGTTCATTATTAAACAGTTGATAGATATTATTTCGGTTGAGGATTGATGCAAAAAGCTATCTCGATACAAAATCTGATTAAAGAGTTTCCTCGCAAAAACGAACAGCCAATTCGTGCCGTCGACGATATTTCGTTTGATGTCCTACCCGGAAAGATCTTCGGTCTTCTCGGACCGAATGGTGCGGGAAAATCTACGACGATCAAAGTTCTTACCACCCTCATTCCTCCAACATCGGGAACTGTTCTTGTCAATGGATATGATGTTGTAAAGCAATCACTGGATGTACGAAAAAATATCTGTGTTGTATTGCAGGAAAATGCGGTTGAAGTTTTCCTTACGGTCAGACATAATTTTCTAACATTTGGAAAATTCCATGGAATGACCACTTCTGATATCGAAAAAAAAATGGGTCGTATTGTAGAATTGTTTGGATTAGAAGAAGTCCTTAACCAAAAACCGATCGATCTAAGCGGTGGATTGAAACGACGCGTGCAGGTAGCGAAAATTTTCCTGGTCGATACACCGATTGTTTTTTTAGATGAGGCAACAACCGGGATGGATACATTCAATAAACGCGCGACCGTGAAAGCAATCAAAGAAGAAGCCCAGCATGGAAGAACGATCGTTCTCACAACACACATGCTTGAAGAAGCAGAGGAATTGTGCGATGAGATCGTTATTATTAATCACGGCAAAATTATTGCAAAAGGAACGACGGACGATGTAAAAAAATTAGGGCTTCAAATGTTCTATCTTTCGTTGAAATTCAGTGAAATGGAAAAGGATCTGGAAGAACTGATGCATAAATTCTCTCCGGTAAAAATGGATATTGTGAACAACGAAGTATCTCTCACCGTTCGTGAACATAATACAGCTTTAAAGATTCTTTCTTTGGCACAATCATCCGGTGCTTTGAAACATTTCGAGATCTCAACTGCCTCGTTGGAGGATGTTTTTGTGGAACTGCTCGATCGCAAAAAAAGAGGCACACCGTGAAGAATATTGCTGCTATCATCTATCGTGATTCTCTTATTCGCCTTACAAGTTTAACATGGCTTTTTTTTGATATGGCTGTACCCCTTTTGTATCTGCTAATGTTTGGGGTCGGATTCAATAAAGCTGTTGGTTTTGGTGTTCATACTCTCGGTTCTTCAATTCCGTACAATAATTTTTTCCTCGCAGGTGTTTTGTCGATGTCGTGCTTCGGCAGCGCGATCAATCAAGCATACGGTTTTTTTGTTGATCGTGATAATGGGATTTTTTATGAATTTCTCACCTATCCAATGACACGGGGAGAATTACTGCTTGGCAAAATGATGTTTCAGTGCATCATGGCGCTGGCACAAACCACCCTGACGTTGACTGCTGCGTATTTTATTCTTGGTATCCCAATCAACATCGCTCTTCTTCCTCTCACCATCATTACCGTCTTGATAGGAATTGCCGCATGGTTTTTTGCACTTTCAACGATTGCCTTTCGGATTAGGCGAAACGATACCTTCAACACTGTTATCAATGTTGCATATTTTGTATTGATGTTCATCAGCAGTATGTTCTATCCTCTAGATGCAGTTCCGGAATGGCTGAAGTACATTTCCTATGTCAATCCATTAACATGGCATACGGATGTTCTTCGGTTTACTACGATCGGTGTTGGAGAAATAATAACGGTGAGTATAGAGGCGTTTGGATTTATAATGTTTTTATTGATCTCATTTTGGTACGCACAGCAAGCATTGAAGAAAGCGGCATAGTCATTCTATCCAAGTGCTCCATATAAATCTTTCGACGTTACTTTCATTCCCATCATCTTCAAATACATGAACAATTCTGCTTTGTGATTGAGATGGTGTTCCAATGCGAAAAGAGACATTTTCCATTTCGGCGCACGGCCAAATTGCAATGTATCTAATTCCGCTGTTTGAAATTCCTCTTCGTTCATTGTCGTAAAAATATTCAAAAAAAATTTCGAATTCTCGCGATATAAATTTACACATTCGTCCACCGTTCCGCTCGGTGTTTTTCTGTTCGTCACAAACACATGGCGAAGCGTCGGCAAAGCCCATTCATTTTTGAGAATACCGTCGGCATTAAAACGTAATGCATACGCCATATGATACATCAATTGACCGGTGGTAAACGATTCTTCAGTTGGCTTCCAATCTTTTTGTTCCGGCGGGACAAGAAGAAATAACGGTTCGGTCGGCGCTAATTGGTGGGTTGCATAATGATGAAATTGTAACGCGGTCATACGGTTATCCTTCAAATTCTGAATCGATGGTGATTTGTTCGCCAACAATGCGAATAGTTAAAACATTCGGACGACAGCAGACTGAACAGTCTTCAGTTATCGTTTGTTCTTCCCCATCCTCGGGCTCAACAAATATTTCGTTTTCTTCCCCACAAAATGAACAGGAGAATATTCCATAGTAATCCATAGGTGAAAATAGATAAGTTGACATCAAAATACCAATGGGAACATACCTTTTACAGCATCGTCTAACGAATGCTAAGGGAGATACTTAAATCGAGCAAACATTGATTGTATCCCCTAATTTCAGTATTTTTATACACTTACAACGTTTTTCCCTACACTTTTATTCCATTAAAAGGAGATTTGTAATATGCGTTTGAAAAAGTTAATGATGACCACACTATTTTTTGCATTGTTTGCAGGAATCATTGGCTGCGGCGGTTCTTATGTTGCAGATATTGCGGGTGATAAAATCTCGATCGAAGATTTTGAACAAGTATATGCTAAAAATAACGGCGGTCGCGAAGCAGCTGCAAAAACTTCGATCGAAGATCGTCAAAAATTTCTCGATCTATATGTAAAATTTCGTTTGAAAGTGAAAGAAGCATATGCATTGGGGTATAATAACGATATTGAATTACGCAATGAACTTAACGACTATCGCAAAAATTTAGGCGTTTCTTATGTGCTGGAAAAAGAGATTACCAAACCGGCATTGGAACAAATGTATAGTCGAAAATTAAAACAGATTCGTGCAAGTCATATCCTCGTTGGCGTTCCTTCACCAAACCCTGACGATACATTATTAGGCTTTAAAATTGGAAAAGCGATCATTGATTCATTAAAATTAGGATACTCATTTGAACAGTTGGCAATACACAATTCAAAAGACCCTTCTGCACAAAATAATAAAGGGGACCTGTATTATTTTAGCGCCGGACAATTAGTTCCTGAATTTGAAGATGCGGCATATTCAATGAAGGTTGGAGAATATTCAACTGTTCCGATCAGAACTCAATTCGGTTATCATATCATTAAGGTTACAGACATTAAAGATAATAATGGTCCGGTCCAAGCAAGCCATATTATGAAACGAATGTCCCGTGGAGCAAGCATTGAAGATTCAACGAAAGCTGCAAAAGATCTTCTTGCAATTCGCGATTCAGTTCTCGCAGGTAAAGATTTTGCTGAATATGCAAAAACAATGTCCGATGATACATACAGCGGTGGACGAGGCGGAGATCTTGGTTTCATTGAACGCGGACGAACGGTGCGCGAATTTGATGAAGCATTATATAATTTAAAAGATGGAGAACTTTCAGGAATCATCCAGACACAATTCGGTCTGCATTTGATCAAACGAGCAAAAGCACAGGGCATTGCACCATTCAAAGATATGGAGCAGCAATTAAAAACCGAATATCAGAATTATCGGTTTCAATATGATTACAACAACATGGTCGGAAAAATCAAAAAGATGTATTTTTTTAAAGAGAATGACAGTGTTGCCGCTTTGTTTGCAAAATCAGTCGATACATCCAAAACAACAAACGATGCAAAGTGGGACAGCACTATTTCATCCAAAGTCCGCTCCTCTGTTTTGTTTACATTTACAGACTCAAAGATCACCGTGGATTCGGTGATTGCATTATCAAAAACAAATGCTGAACTGAAAAATCTTGATCTTAAATCAACTGCAACAGTCCCCACAATAATCAACAAAGTGGGAATTGCTTTGGTAACTGAATACCATGCGCGGCAATTAGAAAATAAATTTCTGGATTTCGGACGCACGATGAAAGAGTATGAAGAAGGAATTCTTTTGTTCAAAGCAGAACAGGAAAATGTGTGGAATAAAGTTCAGCCGTCTGATTCTTTATTGAAAAGATTCCATACTGAACGTCGAGCAAATTACACATGGCCTGAACGCGTCAATATTCAAGAGATCTTTGTCGCTACGGATAGCATTGCCCTCTTCGTCAAAAATGCAATGTGTGGATATACAGTTGACTCATTGGTTGCAAAAAAATCAAAAACAAAATCGAAAAATAAAAAGATCGAATTCGACACCATCAAGATCGCTATTGCTCCAATCTCATTCGATTCCGCTGCAATACGGTTCAATACACGAAGCACCAGTATTGAGAAAAGAGGTGTGCTCGGTCTTCAACCAATTACAACAAATGATCTGACGTCGCGTGCTTGGAACATGCCATTAAAAGATACAACGGCATATTTCCCGTTTGAAGGCGGATTCTCGTTCATCAAACCAATTCAAAAAGATGCTGCACGAGAAAAAACCTTTGCAGAAACCGCATCGGAAGTTTCGAGCGCGTTTCAAGAATTTGAAACCAAACGACTGAGCGATTCGTGGTATGAAAGTCTAAAGAAAAAATATCCGGTGATACTCAATAAAGAATCGTTAGCAAAAACATTTGCGAAAGAAACTGTGCCACAACCAACACCGCTGCCGTAATGGTAAAACAATTGCTTTCAGAGGAGAGCGTACGATTACGCTTTCCTCTTTTCATTTTTATCATCATGCTATTGACTGCCGGATGTACACAAGAGCAGTCCGCGGAGAATATTGTTGCCCGGGTGAATAATCAAACATTGACCTTAAAGATGGTGCGTGAGAACAGTAATGGTGTTGAACAATTAACTCAAGACGATATTCGTCAAATAGCAAATCGATGGATAACGAACGAATTATTATATCAAGAAGCGCAACAGCGGGGATATGATGCTGCTGAACATATTCAACGAAAAATATCTGAAGCAAAAAAACAACTATGCATTTCGGAATTGCTGGAAAATGAAGTGTATTCATTAGCAGAGAGTTCGGTTCGCCAGAACGAGATTACCTCATATTTCCAAGCACACATTGTCGAATTTATCCTGCGTGAAGATCTGGTAAAATTATCTGTTATAATTTTTCAATCAATCGAATCAGCAAACCAATTTCGTGAGTCTGCTCTCGGTGACCAAGGATGGAACAACAGTGTTTCTCTGTTTCGACAAAATCCTACAACTCCGGTCATGTCTTTTCGCGATTCCGTATACTTTACACAATCGTCATTATATCCGCCTGAATTGTGGAAAGTAGCAAATGCACTTGGTATGTTTGAGGTATCATTCCCCGTAAAAACAAGCGTTGGTTTTGTTGTGATGCGTTCGCTTGGTCAATTTAAGAATGGCGCATCTTCACCGCTGCAATATGTTGAATCAGAAATTCGAACGCGTCTTGCCATGGAACTTCGACAACAACGATACCAACAATTCATTCAAACGCTGCGGAACAAATACACTGTGCAATTAATGGTTGCACCACAAGATTCTTTAGCCCAACACGAGTAAACTTATGAGAATATTCCTTGCTGTATTTTTTTTCGTCTCAATGACTTTTGCACAGAAATCTTTGGACAGGATCATTGCGGTTGTAGATAAAGAGGTCATCACAGAATCGGATCTTAATTTTACTGTTCAACAACTTGCTGTTCAAAACAGAGTCGATCCTACCTCAAAAGAACTTAGAGATCGTGTGCTGGATGGAATGATAAACGATAAACTTGTTCTGGCCCAAGCAATTGAAGACAGTATTATTGTTTCAGATGAAGAGGTCACCGAACGATTGGAGCAGCAAATATCAAAAATGATGTATCAGATCGGCGGACAGCAAAAAATGGAAGAAATGTATGGGATGACCGTCAATAGAATGAAACGCGATTTTCAATTTCGCGAGCTCGTCCGCAAACAAATGCTTGTCCAAAAAATTCAACAGCAACGACAGGCTCAATTGACCGTCTCTCGGCGCGAAGTGGATGATTTTTTTAATACCTACAAGGATAGTATCCCAAAAATTCCCAGGGAATTTGAATTAAGTCATATTTACATCGAACCAAAACCGGATTCATCCGTGCTACAATTATTGATGATCAAAGCACAAAGGATAGTGGACAGCATTAAATCAGGGGGTGATTTTGCGGATTTTGCAAAACGGTATTCCAGCGATGGGTCTGCAGCCCAAGGCGGTGATCTTGGTTTTGCACGACGCGGATCTTTCGTAAAAGAATTTGAAGAAGTCGCATTCACTTTGAATGTTGGTGAAATTTCGAAACCGGTAAAGACACAATTTGGATATCACATTATTCAACTTGTTGAGCGACATGGTGATGCTGTTCGTACTCGTCATATTCTCTTCCCGGTTCAGGTATCGCAAACCAATGATGACTCAACGATCGTCCAGCTAAAACATATTCGAGAACAAGCGCTGAGTGGTATCAATTTCGGTATATTGGCTCGAAAATACTCTGAAGACAACGACACAAAGGATATCGGCGGTGATCTGGGCAAAGTAGCGGTCGATCAACTTGATCCTGCCTATGAGGATTTTGTAAAGTCTGCAAAAAAAGGAGACATCAGTGAACCAAGAAAACTGACCGTTCAAAACAAATACGGTTATCACATCATCTTTGTCCGATCAATCACAGAGGAGCATACGATCAATCTTACTGATGATTATAAACGACTTGAACAACTAGCCTTACAATTCAAACTCAGTCAAAAATACGAACAATGGGTGGAGAATCTGCGGAAAACAATATATTGGGAAAAAAAATTGTAACTCATTTCAAATTTCATTATACTTATTCACATTTTTACAGCAACAATTTACCATCGGAGGGAAACAATGGCACAACATAAATCAGCGATCAAACGTATCCGCACAAACGAACGCCGCGCAAAACGCAATGTAGCAGAAAAATCAACAATGAAAACATTGTTAAAGAAAGTGCGCTCATCAGAGAAACAAGAGACTGCGGCATCGTTATTGAAGGAAACGGTTTCGTTCCTTGATAAGCTTGCGGGGAAAAAAGTGATCCATGCTAATAAAGCAGCAAATCTGAAATCGAAGTTGACAAAGTTCGTCAGTAAATTGAAATAATCAGTGAACCGTGAGATTAAAAGACCTTGTCGGCAAGTATGACAAGGTCTTTTGTTTTTAAATCAGACCGTCTTTTTCCATTTGAAGCTGCTGAAGCTCTCTGATCCGCTTTTGAAACTCACCGCCTTTTGCCGGCTGCGAGAACATAAGGATTTCATACGCTTGAATCGCCGCACGAAGTTCCCCTTGTGAAGCATATATTTCTGCAAGGGTCGGTGTCACAGCATCGGTTTCATAGACTTGATCGTCCTGCATTGTATCCGGAATCGGAGTTTTTGACTGGTAGTTTTCTTGGGGAATAATTTTTTCTGCAGTTTGTAATTTCTCTGCTAGAGAATCCAAATCTGATTGTTGTTTATTTTCACCACTTTGGTCTAGTTCTTCCTCTGCCATGTCCGCAAAAAGCTGAGCCTGTTCCGGAGATGAAAATACCGGCTTAAAATGAACTTCTGGTTCTGTTGCAGAAGTTTCGAACATTGTATTGGTAAAAATTGCAGGGTCGATATCCCGTGCAGTTGTAATGGTCTGTTCAGGCGAGTTTTCATTCAGATAATCATCTAATTTTTTTTCCGCATCAACACCAACCCGGTCTTGGTTTTGTGCAAAATATTCGTCAAATGAAGGAAATGGTTCGCCGCTATTCTGTTGAATAGATTCTTTATGATGCGCGACTGAAGATTGAATAATTGGCTGATCGTAGATGGATCCCGAAAATTCTTCCGAATTCGTAGGATACAAATTATCGGGAACATTAGATGACACTGTTTGTTCGTGTTCGAATGATTCTTGATTGGGTTCCGGTTGATCATCGGTTGACAAAGACGGTTGTGAAAAATAATTTTCGTCAGTTGTTCTTGTTGATTCATCTGACTTGTTTGGAACCAATTGGAGAAGTTTTGCAACTGTTTGATTGAACGGTGAAAGTTCCAAAGCTTTTTCAAAAGAGCTGTTCGCTTTCGAGAACTCTTTCAACGCCAGATGAGCTCTACCAAGCACGACATAGCCTGCGTAATACTTCGGGAAGAGTTTGATCCCTTCCTCTGATAATTTTACCGCTTCAACGGCCTGCTCCTTACCAATATAGAGATCCGCAAGACGCGCAAACAGCGGCGACTGCGGATTCTCGGACATTTTTTGAGCAAAAAACTCTATGTCAATTTCTTCAAAATCCATAATGGCTTTAAAATAGTTTAGAATATCGTTAATTGCAAGAAAGGTTTGGGTTTCTTTGATCTATTCTTTAAAAGAATAGGATTGTTTGAGTCTAAGAAATAGATCAATAAAAACAACTACTACATCTATATATCACATCGTTGCGCAATCCTACCTATGGTACAAAAATCAAGGAGTATTGTTGATCAGAGGGGTATTTTAACAAACAATAAAATCCTACGGATGACTCTCTTGGTGAATTGCTGTTACCCTATGCAGACAGTCTGTTGAAAACAACAAAGCCGGCGTTTAACCGGCTTTGCTATTACAACAATGTCATGATATTTATACCGCTAACGGCTTAACGACCAAATTCATTTGTGCAATTTTTATGCGGCGGGCTTCAAGAACCTGCTGAACTGAAAGTAATGCGACGAATCCATATCCTGCTGTAAAGAGCAATTGGAATGGAACGGCGGCAATCTCTAGATAGTACAGCGATGACAGCACGCCAAAGAAACAATACAACGCAAGCATCACTTCTACAATAACCATCCAGCTGAACTTGATCGGAACATATTTTTTATCATTCCAAGATTGTTTTTTCCCTTCAATACCATATTTCGGCGTACGGACAAATTCACTTTTCCGTTTGAATAATCCCTCAAGTACCGCTTTGCTGTTATTCACCGCAAAACCCATGCTCCCCGCCATAAAGACCGGAAACAACATGATGCGCTTACGCCAGTCAGCATAAATATCTTTTTGGGAATAAAGATAGAACAAGAACGAACCGATGAATGCGAGAACGAACACCGACATAAAATCAAAGTATGCATTGAATTTTCCGCCATGTTTAATGAACGTCAACGGAACATTTAGAATGCTTGCAAGAATAATGAATGGAAATACGATATTATTTGTTAAATGGAATGTACTGTGAAATTTTATCCGGAACGGAATGTTCGATTTCCACACCATTGGGAGTAGTTTGCGCGCAGTTTCAATTGCACCTTTCGTCCAGCGGAATTGCTGTGACTTCAATGCATTGATCTCTGC